>JBFMCE010000030.1:0-39559 GCA_040754655.1 Bdellovibrionota bacterium
CTCTTCGTCTCGATCAAGGCATCCACGTTCCATGGATGCCTGCTGGCGCGTCGCCCTGTATTAGTGCACAATTTTCTTGGGGTGCTAAAACTTTTATGAAAACAAAGACTCTCGTGCTGGTCTGGTTTGGAACTTTAATGGCAGTTGGCCTAAATGCGACGTTTGCGGAAGAGGTCGACAAGATTCCCGTTCCCAATACTTGCAGACAAGAAGAAAGTTCAATCGCATGCCATGGCACGCAATCTGGAAAACCAGGCGATCCATGCACCTGCGGGGGCAAGCCCGGAACCGTTGGATTTCACGTGGACGTGCTCTGCAAGACCGAGAATCTCGCCCAACCTTGCACAAGTTACGTCACAAAGCACAGCGCTAAGAAAGGCGACCAGTGCGTATGCAATCCGAATGGAGTTCCGTTTTTCGGCGCCATCACCGAGCTACGAACCAAGATCGAGTACAAGAGCGTTGCAACGGCGACCGAACCCGCTGTGCAAACAACCGAAACCTCAACGGCTGCCGAACTGCGCGATGTTAAAAAAGTAAGAAGCGGTTCAGTGCGAAAAAACTTGAAATCTGAGGCTAGCGACAGCATTTCTACTTCAGTCAGGCATTAGCCGTCTTGCGGCATTTCAAAATAAAACGACCTTTGCAATGACGTTTAATGACGTCGTCGTAATCGGCTGACTCAAATACCAATTCAGATAGGGCGAAACGTAGAGATTCTTCGTTATCTGCAAGTCGAAACCCGGCTCGATATCCACTAAGGACCTTTCCGGATCTGATCGGTTGTCTTCACCGAGAGAGTTGACCGCCATAGTCGCTTCGAACAGCAACCAAGCGCTCACTCTCTGAGAAAATTGATAGGTAATGCTGGGACCGGTGTAAAACATGACCTGAGGTATGGCGGTCTCGTAGACCGGAGAAATCTCTTCGGTTTGCAACCAGTACTTCACATAGTTCAAGAAATTGAACGACCACTTCTGGTCGCGGGTTCGGATAAAAGGCACAAGAGAGAATCTCGCGCTCCCGATGGTTCGATTGTCTCGCGAAAATTCACTCGTCGGGAAAAAAACGCGGACGTCTGCGTTCAATCCGACATTCGAAAATGCCACCCTTTCATTGAAGATGTTCGTGCGCGCGATCCGTATGAAGCTGTCGTAGTCGAGCGCGAATTCATTGGCATTGAACCCATCCGAATCGGTGAAACGATAAACGAAGTCGAAGACAGGAGTGATCCAAAGATCCTGAGCCGGATTGAAGGTCAACGAAACCTGGTTCTGCAGGCTAAGCCCGTCAACACTTCCTTCATATATCCCAGGCGTAGTGCCGGCACCCACGTCATCCACCGCCGGTCCATAGAAAAACGACGTTAGCGCCATCGAAGGGCCAAAACGTTTCGTGCTTGATGGTTTTTTCACAACCGACTCAAGTTGCCCTGTCGTCACGCCCTTCTGCGGTTCAACGCCCTCCACGCCGCTTGAGGTTTGCGTCGCCGCGCTTACGCTCTGATAAAAGAACAATGAACAAAAGAACGCCGTCCACCGTGCATATGACACGAGCGCACCCCCATCTGGTGGCAGACTCAGCAATCTTCGTACCAATGAAGCGCCGCGCGCTCGTTTCAATGTAGCGCCAACTATTAAACTAGTTTCATTCACGCGGTGGTTCTCGACTCCACCTGAATTTTCCTTTTCAATGCGCTTGTACGGACGCGCTTGAAAACAAAACAAAAAAACGGAGGCAATAAAAATGATAAAAACTACATTAACAGCTCTTGCTCTCGCCCTAAGCTTGGCCAGCGTTCCTTTTGCCGGGGCCCAAACAACCACTGACACCAGCGGCAGCGGCGACACTACATCAGGGGGACAAGACTCCAAAGGTGGTCAGGAAAAAGGCGGTCAAGAAAGTGGTGGCCAAGAAAAAGGTGGCCAAGAAAAGGGCGCCCAGGCTGTAGACGATAAAGGTGGTCAACAAGCCAAGGGCGGTCAAGAAAAAGGCGGACAGGAAAGTGGCGGTCAAGAAAAGGGTGGCCAAGAAAAGGGTGGCCAAGAAAAGGGCGGTCAAGAGAAGGGCGCCCAAGATAAAGGCGGACAATCGAGTTCTTGATCCGAGCTTAGCTTAAGAAGTGTGACTACCGCTTAGTCAAAGGAAAGGGGAATGCCGATAAAGCATTCCCCTTTTTTGTGAAACATCCAGTACTCTTTCGTCAGGCCGTCAAATCCAGTTTCGCGTTCTCTCCGCCTTCTCGGTCGTAGGGTTTTCCGGTGAGCACCGCCTTAGCGATTCCAATCAAATGCACCGTCGCGCTTGATGGAGAGTCCCAATACTCGGCGCGCTCGACATGAACACGAATCAATGCGAGCTCCGGATCATCAAGCCCCTTGGGAAACCACGCTTTGTACGCCGGGTTCCAAAACTCTTTGGCTTTTTCTTTATCGCGCACTACTTGAGCCGTCCCCGAAACAGACACGAAATGCCTGTTTGAAGAATCGACATAGCTCAATTGAACGCGCTGATCATGCTTCAACTCGGTGACTTTCGGGCTATTCGCGGACGAAAAAAACCATAGCGTGCCGTCAAACTCGCGGTGTTGAGCCGCCATTGGCCTGCTATGCATGTGCCCTTCATCATCGATCGTCGTCATCATGGCGATCTTGACGTCTTTCAGCAACTCGGCGAGTTTTTTCACGTTTTGCTCGTGGGTCGAACTTGATTCCTCTTTCATGATTTCCCCCTTTTGAGTGACGACCCGTGCAAATACCGCTCCATTAGGAATCTTGTTTCTTCTCATAACACTTGCTTCATTTGCGCATCAGAGAAACTGCGCTCATTTTTATCTCACAGCCGAGGAGCAACGCCATGATTCTCAGACCACTCTGTTCATATCTTGTCGCTTTTGTTTTAATGATGGCATCGCCGTTGTCGTCGCATGCATCAAAAAACCATGCAGACGAATGCCTGCTGCATGATTCGTGGCGAACCGTGGATTCCTACCAACTCTCGGCACAGAACAGCGCCAATGCGGAAGCCATCTCTCATTCTGAGTCGGCGATCTTCGTCGCAGGAAGTGCAAATGCATCTCCGATTCAAACCCATTGGATCGTGCGCAGATCGCTAGACCGGGGTCAAACATGGCGAACCGTTGACCAAGTCGCCGGGCAGTTCAATAAAGCGCTCGGAGTCGCATACGATCCCGGTTCAAGAAGCATCTACGCCGTGGGCTTCACTGACAGGGCCGCGGGTTTTTTTGGATGGACAGTGCGCAAAAGCGCGAATAACGGCCAAAGCTGGGCCACCGTAGATACTTTTCCTGAAAGCGCCGGCGAATATTCGATTGCTCATGGAGTAAGCGCAGGCCCAAATGGAATCATTTACGTCACCGGCGTACGGGGCGTCGGACCAGGTTCGGTGCTCACGACTCGCAGATCGGATGACGGCGGGGCAACCTGGCGCACGGTTGACTCTTACTCAACCGCAGAGGGAACCCACGCGAATTCGGTGCTTGCCGCAAAGAATGGCGGAGTGTTCGTCGGCGGATTCGAACGGCTTGCGCCTGGCCAACAAGGCTCGTGGATCGTGCGTTTCAGCCGAAACGGCAGAACGAATTGGACGACCGTCGACCGTCTTCCCAACAACAACAACACTTCGCTCGTCCTTGGGGGAACGATCAGTGACACCCTCAAAGGCCGTCAACAAGTGGTATTCGTGGGATCTTATCTTGACGAAAACAACGTTGCTCACTGGATCACCAGACGCGCGTTCGCCAACCGCCCGACAGCGTGGTCAATGATAGACGACTACGCCGACGCCACGGGCGGCGCCGAAGCGCTCGCAGCCACCTTCAGTCGAGGCCCCCAGATCTTTGTTGCCGGCGCTCAGTACTCCCGGCAAATCACCGAACCGACTTACATCACCCGTCGCGCGGATACGACGGATGATGTATTTGGAACCACCGACCTTGTCAGCGGAGAGACGGTTCCCAACACGGCGATAAGCACTTCAGCCTTCGGCGCAGGGCGGAGCTTTGAAGGAGACATCCTCACCGCCGGAAGTTACGTCGATCCGTCGACCCGTCAGAGCAGCGTCTGGCTGGTTCGCATGCTTCCTTGCCGGTAACGTATCCGAAAAACCTGACGGACAACATACTGACCGGTCATGAATCGCGTCGCCCGCCATCCAAAATCTTTTTGAAATGCGTTGAAATGCATCACAAAGAAAGACCAAGCTAAAATTGAATTTGGCCCCAATGCATAACGGAAAATCAGCTCGCTTCATCCTCGATAATGGGGCCGGATCTTCAGCATTAATAAATTCGCTTGATAACTGAATCCGTTGAGAAGAAACTTGTTATCTGCCAGGACATCAAATACATACGTGGCCGGAGGGACAATGCCTCACCTAAAACAGCAACCGCTTGTTTGGATCTTGATCTTTTTCTGGCTTAACGGGTCCTTGATCGCGATGGCTCATGACCCTTTTAAACCTGGCGCGCTGCCGGTAACAACTGTTCGGGAAGCGGATCGGTGGCTGGATGAAGAAGAAGCAAAGCATGGCGTGTTCCCCTCTTCTCCCAGCCCAGAACCTCATCTTCGCCAAGTGGATCGGCTTATTGCCTTGATGACAAAGCACTGGGAGAAGCTAGACAGAAAGTGCGACCCCGATACGGCTTTCGCGTTGACCTACCTGATCACGACAGTAGGAATTCGAAATGCCATCGCTGGAAACTTTTTTGAGGATGGACCTCACCTCGCCCTGATCCAAGTGGCTTTTGCCGCCCTTTATTTTCAAGCTTATGAACAAGGACCACGGGCCTCAGCGCCGTGGGCTGCCGCGCTTAACGCTTCCAAGTCGGGCTGGACCTCAATTACCGAAGACGTCTTGCTTGGCATGAACGCGCACATCAACTACAACCTGGCGATCGTAATGGCCGTTTTGGGAATCCGCGCCGAAGACGGAACTTCGCGAAAACCCGATCATAACCGCGTGAACACGGTACTCAAGAGCGTGTATCCTGAAATTGAAGAGCAGCTCAATTCACTTTATGGAAAACCCATCATTTCTGGGGGATTGGGCGATCTTTTACTGGGCCTGATCTCGATCTGGAGGGAGAACGCTTGGACCAATGCGGTCATTTTGACCAAGCTTAAAGAATCGAGCCACCGAAATCTTCATGATCACATGCTTCAACTCAGCTCAAGCCAGTTCGCAAAGGGGCTTATCTTGCCCAAGCGGGGCAAAACCGCAAAAAAACGCCTGAGAGCTTGTTTCGAACGCAAGCCAAGCGGAAGATAGCAACGAATCGTTCTCGCAATCCCCGCCTCGCTCTCAACGTTTCCTCAATCATTACCTTTTCGATCAATCCTAGGCTCATTTGACATGAGGCAAGAGTATAGGTTATCGGCATGTCCAACCTCAAAAGGAGCTGTTCGTGAGGAAAGCACTTCTTATCATTTCTATTCTTTCATTTATTCTAAGTGTTCAATCAGCCCCGCTTGAGGCCGCCAACGCCAGTGGGTTGGCCTCTGAAGACCTGTCGGCCTTCAAGATCGCGCTCCGTGAGTTGGTCGATGAGCTTTATGAAGAAGCCGCAGGAGCGCTGAATAGCAATCGAATCTCAGAATTAGAACAAATCAGCGAGAAACTCTCTGCATTCAAAGATTCAAGGTCTTATCAAGATTGTTTTGACTCGAAATGGCATCACAGCCCTTCACATCAAGAATCCGCCTGCAAAGGTGTCGAGGTTTTTTTTCAACAGACGCTCTTTGATTGGTCAAACAGCCAAAGATTGGCGACAGCTGAAGCCAGAAAGAAAAAGTCTGAATTTGAAGCAGCGGCAAAAACGGTTTTCAGCAGTGAACGAAGAGGCCTTATTCACACGCTTGCCTTTGACGTTCATCGACAAAAACTTTGGGGCTTTCTCGAAAGTTTGCAAGAAAGCACCCGTGAGTTTGATTTGTCTTACGAGGGCTATTGCAAGTCCGGAGAAGGATCTCTGCGTTGCAAAGCAAGAAACCTCACGAGCAGCGCTCAAATCGGAGCGCCTGTTTTGCAAGCCGCTCAAGCAATAAATGAGCTCAGACAGTTTCAAGAGAATGCCTTTGAACTGATCGAATCATATTCTGAAAAATTTCTTTCCTGTGGAACAGAAGGGGAACTGAAAGCCCGCTTGGAAAACTGTGCAAAGGTCATGGGCGATCAAGCCACAAAAACTCACGAAGATCCAACAACCCGGGAGCGGTTCACATGGTCTCTCGTCTCGCAAACCCGGGATGGCAAACAAGTATGGTGGGACCGCACGGCACGACTTGTATGGAGCGACGCCTTTGAATACATGGTTGGCTTGGGCGACGCGCTCGCATTCTGCACAAATAAAGAGCTAGAGAAATATGGCTCGCTTAAAGGCGGGATCAAAGGCGAGTTTCGCCTTCCGACCCGAGGAGATTTTGGGACTGCGCTCGCTCACGGGGTTTTTGAGGTTTTGCCGGCGATAGAGCGCGACTACTGGACCGTAAGTCAGTCGAGTTTCAATGGCGGAAATCTTGCGAGTTCTTCCCAAGATCAGCCCGATGAGCTTGATCCTCATCAAATTAAGAAAAGATTAGATCCTTATTACAGACCTGGTCTCGCACACATTAGGTGTGTAGCGGAGTATCCGCTTAAACCTAAGGTTTGGTAAAAACGCTCTGATCCCAGGTCAGTAAACCAAAAAAAGCCAATAATTCAAATATCTTAAATACATGACAAATATAGTAATGTTTATATAGGCATTGCTCTCTCCCTGTGTTAAAAGAGCCCAAACCTTTCGGAGGCTCTTATGCGTTTTGGCCTGCTTGGTCTTGTGCTCATGCTCCTCGTTGCTCCTTATCTATATGCAAATGAAATGAAAAGTATTGATAGCGACGTTGCCTACATCCTACAAGGCACGACTAAGGAAGGCATCCTTGCAGAAACCCAAATCGCGCAAATCAAGGAAGAGCTCAAAGCCATCCATGCCCATTCACCCCATACTGAAAAAATTCATGAACACCGTGCCGCTCCTGCGTTGATGTCGATGGGAGTCAGACTCACACAAAGCAATGAAGAGTTGTTTCTGATGCATATGAGCACCCATCAAGAAGAAGGTCTCCTCTCACAACATCCAGATGAATCTTACGCTTTACTTATTCCTCAGACGAAAACCGGGATAGACGACCTTGATGGATTGAATAAAACAATCGGGATAAGCGAAGCTTATTATTACCCAAGCTCAAATAAAAAAAGTCGCGATGGAATCGTGATTTATTTCAAATTTATTCGGCCTGTCGACATGGTCGCCCTATCAAAACGTTATGAGAAATTAGAATCTGTCAGAAGAGCCAGCTCGGGAGGTCTTATCGTTGGAAGCGGGGACTCAATCGATAGGATTGAAAATCCCGAGAATCCCAATGAAGTGCACTACGCTCTTAGCCGAGGGAGCGGAGATTGCCCTTCGGGCTGCATGAAGCGTGATTATTATTATTTCACCATTGTAAAGTCTGGTGAAACTTTGACAGTGAGAGAAGAAAAGCCAGAAGCCCCTTTTGCACACCTTTGGGGAATTGGAGGGGCATTCTCGGTCACAACATTCTCAAGCTTTGAAGAGATCGCCGAAACCGCAAAGAATGGAAAACGCTGGTGGATGCGCTTGCATGCGGTTGACGTGCTCGGAATGTTCATGCAACAAATGCGAGATACCCATTATGGCGTCAACGTCAGCCCGTGGATAGGTAATGATTGGGCTGAGAAGGAAGCTAAACGAAAATTTGATAAGATCCGAGATCAAACACTTTCACGGTCTACGGAGGTCGTTGATCTCTTAACATCTATCTCAACTGACGATCCCAATCGCCAGGTACGACAGTTGGCGGCAGGATTTGTTCGAAGACTGGCGACACCGAATACGAGCGATAAGGGAACCTCTATCCGCATCACCTACTTTGATAGGGGAAACGAACCCAAACTTCGTGAACGAATCTTAAAAACCGTGGCACGCCTATCTGCAAGCGGAATCATCGATAAATTTGAGTTGAAGTCTGATCGTATGAGAGACGACGGTGTCTCGGCATGCGTTGAATTCGATCGATACAGCTCTGAGACCTCTTTTGATGAGCGCATTGAAGTCGCACTCCGTCAGTTCCACCAACTTCGACCCAGGCTGCAATCGACTGAATATCGCGTCGAGCAAGTGACGAGCTGCCCATAACCCTAGTTTGAAACCGCCTTAAGGTTAGAGGCTAGTTTAAGACGCCTTTTCAGCCCTCGCATCAATTGGAAGGCAAAAAACTATTTGCTGCTTCGCACCGGCTCTATGTTTGCAAGGAATTTTGCTCAGAGGAGAATAGCCATGCCAACACAAAAAAGCGTCAAAGGCAGGTTGTCAGCAGCACCCTTGGCTCGAGAGGTCCCTGCTCCGCGCGGGCACGTTCGTACTCGGGCTAAGTCTGGATCTGCGTTGGCCTTCGATAAGGGAATGGGCAATATCTCGCGCAAAGCCGCCAAGTACCTTCAACTCAAAACGGGGCGCAATCCGCCCAATAGTGCAAATGTCGGGAAACCAAGCCGTCAGGCAAAGAAAAGGGCCTCGGGTTAAAAGCGGTAGAATAACTTTTTTCACGAGCTGCACTTTAAATGGTCGGGGTGACGTGATTCGAACACGCGACCTCTTCGTCCCGAACGAAGCGCGCTAAGCCAGGCTGCGCTACACCCCGACCGATACCACGGACGAGGCCAGTAAATCGCTCGATTCGTGACAAAAATCAAGATGATCTTACCCCATAAAAAAACCTAAACTTTTCGATTAACTCTTCTTTAATTTTAGCCCAAGATAAAAAAATGCTTCGAAAGCTTCCTTCCGCGCCAAACTGGTCTCTATTGCTCTTCGCCCTGACTTGTTTCGCGTCAAACTCTTTGCTCTGCACCGTGGCCTTACGACCAGGCCACATCGATCCATTGAGCTTTACCAGCATCAGGCTGCTCTCGGGGGCCGTCATGCTTTCATTGATGGTTTGGACCCGAAATCCCTCCTCAAAAATTCTTTCCAAGGGGGATTGGAAATCTGGAGCTACTCTCTTCATCTATGCAATGGCTTTTTCACTTGCTTATGTCCGTATCAATGCAGGCGTGGGAGCCCTTATTCTCTTTGGAACGGTGCAGATCACCATGCTGATCTGGAACCACTATCAAAAAACAAGCCTCAACAAGAACGAAACGATCGGCTTGATCGTCGCGGTCGTGGGCCTCGCGTGGTTAGTCATTCCAGGAGCGTCGTCGCCCGATCTCATGGGTGTTTGCCTTATGATCATCGCAGGATTGAGTTGGGGCCTTTACTCGTTGAACGGGATTAAGGCGAAAGCCCCGTTGCATCTGACCGCGGGCAATTTCGGTCGCGCAGCGATCCTGTCGTTGTTTTTCATTCCATTCTCGTTTTCGAACCTGCATCTCTCAAGCCAAGGAATTGAAACCGCTCTTATCTCTGGCGCCCTGACGTCAGGAGTCGCTTATGCGATCTGGTACACCGTTCTTCCCCACTTGAAACCCACCCTTGCATCGATCGTCCAGCTGGCTGTGCCTGTTCTGGCGGCGGCCGCCAGTATTTTGTTTTTGGGTGAAAAATCTACTTTGACGCTGCTATTTTCATCAGCGATGGTATTGGGCGGGATCGCGATCGTTATTTTCGGACGACGGGAAAAAATCGCTGCCAAACCCATTGGGCCTGCCTAAACAAGCACATCGACTTTCATTTAGGTTCCCCGCCAAACACCGCGTTCTTATATATTATCCCTATGATGAAGGTGAGGTCGTCCGAAAGAGCCTCGTAGGTTTCGCCAAAAAACCGCTTGATCTGCTGGCTCACGGCTTCACTGATCAAGATTGCCGACTCGCCAAGCTCCCGTCTTGTTTTTGCGAGCTCTGAGAGAAAGGTGAGTTTCTTAAGCCTCTTACCGTTCTCAAGCGAGCATTCAAAAAGTCCGTCCGTGTACCAAAAGATCAAATCGCCAGCCATCAGCTGAAAAGAAACAGGTTTCACGCGGTCGATTGTCGCAGACAGGCCGAGATGAGAGCCGCTCCCTTCGATGACCATGAAGTCCTTCCGCGAAGAAGGTCCCGCTTCCTGCTTTGGCCTGTATACAAGCGGATGAAGATGAGCCGAGTTGACATGCTCAAGAATGCCGGTTTTCAAATTGATCACCGAAATCGACATGGTCATGAGTTTCTTGCCTTTGGCCGAGCTGTACACAGCCGCATTGAGACGCTCAAGAATCTCATTGATGCAGATGAATTCGCATGGTTTCTTTTCGTATTCGGCGATCAAACTCGTGAATGCACCGTAAACCGCGGCCGTAAGAAGCGCTGCGGATGCCCCATGCCCCGTAACATCGCCGATGATGACGATGAGAAACGGCCCAACCTGATGGTAGAACCACCAGTCTCCGCCGCATCGAGTGGCCGCTTGCGATCGCCCACTGATGTTGGCGACGGTCGATTGAAACGCGTTTTCCGGGAAAAACAACCTTTGAACCTCTTGCGCTGTTTCGAGATCCCTCTCAAGAGCTGATTTCGCGGCTGTTTCCTTGAGAAGTTTTTTTTCCAGCATTACTTTTTCAGTGATGTCTTCTACCGCGACGATGCGCTGCGACCCTAAATCCTCTGAAGCGTCAAAGAATGAAAATGAGTAAACAAAATCAATTCCATCCTTTTTGAATCCAACTTCATGGAACGCGTGCCCTTCCGGTGCGCGCTCTATCCACTGGAGCAGCTTTTCCCGATGCTGACCCGAGATTCCCTCGGGACAGGCATCAAGAAGGTTTCTTCCTTCGAGCATCTGGTCTTCCGAGAAAAAAAGTTTCGCGAGATGCCTCGAACAGCCGGGCAGTATTAAACCATTTTTGTCGATTTTGAAGAGGCCCAGTTTAACATTCTCAAGAATCGACCGCGTGGTGAGTTCAGCTAAAACCGCGCGTTTTGCCTCCCTTGCCGCAAACTCAACCTGCTCTTCAAGTTTCATTCCGATGTCTTGTTTCATCAGATTCATGCAAAGATACGCCGTGATTCGACCGAATTCAGGGTTATCGAGGCAAACCTTCACCGAGCTCACCTTAGGATAGTCGATACTGCCCCGCGTAATACGAGGCACGAGGAACGTGAGATTTGGGAAGTCCTCGCTCAGAGCTACGATCGCCTCCCCGACCACAATGTTAAGCAGCTCCTTGAGCGACGAGTCTAGCAGGTCATCTAACTTCGCGCTTGCTCCCAACTGGGCAAAAAGCTCGCTGTTCCCCACTATTTTTTTCCAGGAATCTTGGTCATTGAAACAAAGAAAGTAATCGCCGGAAATGGTGCCGCTAAAAGGAACCTGTACCCATAAGGCTTGAGTAGGATCAATCCCTTTACCCACCTGGAAAGCCTTGATCTCCTCAAGCTCGGCGTAACGGAACGAAGCCCCAAACATTCCAAGCAGTTGGGCTTTCAAGGCCTCAGAAAACGACTTGCTATACTCGATTAACCGGCTCATTTTTCACGGATCCGTATCAGATCTTTCGGGCGGCTCAAGCCGCAGCTTGAACGAAATCGGGCATTTATCTCTCGTTGATGCATTTCCATAACAATCCGACAAGAGATTGAGAAGGAGCGGCTCAAAGATGAAGCTTCGCGGCTACCAATTGCTTGGAAAGATAAGCGACACCCGAAAAGTGGTCGTATATCGCGGTTTCAAGCTGACCGATCCCAATCATTCTCTAGTCTTCAAAGCGCTGAAACCGTTGGGAGATGCTCTCACCAACGCAGCAGTCACCGAGCTTCTTCACGAATACGAAGTCATCAAACAACTTCAGTCTGAGAATATCATTCACGCCTTTGACGTGATCCATACCAATGAAAGCGTTGTCCTGATTCTTGAAGACTTCGGCGGCATTTCACTGAAAGAATTCATGGCGGGAAAGCCGCTTCCGCTTGCCACTTTCTTGAAAATAGCGATTCAGGTCGCCCGAGCGCTCTCTGAAATCCACGCGAAAAACATCATCCACAAAGACATCAAGCCGCACAACATCCTCATCGATAAAAGCGGCAAGATCGTAAAGATCACTGATTTCGGGATCGCCTCGCAAATCACCCGTGAAAATGAAGCGATCTATTCGAACGAGGTCTTGCAAGGAACGCTTCCTTACATCTCGCCAGAGCAATCAGGCCGCATGAACAGGAGCATCGACTACCGCACTGACCTCTATTCGCTGGGGGTCACCTTCTATGAAATGCTCACAGGGCGCGTGCCCTTCGAATCAAAAGATCCAATGGAGCTGATCCATTGCCATCTTGCGAAGTATCCGCCTCCTCCGTCATCCGTGAACTCAACGGTTCCCCAAGTCCTGTCAGACATCGTCCTAAAACTTCTATCAAAGACCGCTGAAGACAGATATCAAAGCTCAAAAGGCCTTCTTTTCGATCTCGAAACCTGCCTGTCTTCCCTGGAAGAAAACAGAACGATCAGGCCTTTCAAGATCGGGGAAAAAGATTACACAGGAAAGTTCTCAATCCCCAAAAAACTGTATGGAAGGGAACGCGATAGCGAGGCTCTCTTGGCCGCCTTCGACCGCGCCTGCAAAGGATCGGTAGAGCTGATGCTGGTTTCGGGAAGTCCAGGCATCGGAAAGTCGGCGCTCATCCAAGAGATCCATCGGCCCATCACGCGCCAAAAAGGATACTTCGTCTCGGGAAAATACGATCAGTTTCGAAAAGACATGCCTTATAGCGCGCTCATCCAGGCGCTGCAGGGCCTGATCAAGCAACTCCTGACTGAAAGCCCGGAAAGGGTAGAACACTGGAAGCGCGAAATCGAAAATGCCCTCGGACCTCACGCCAGGGTCATGATCGACCTGATTCCTGAATTGAAAGCGATCATCGGAGAGCACAGCGAGGCCCCTGCCTTAGACCCCATTCAAGCCCAAGTGAGATTCCTAAACTGCTTCCTGAGCCTCATTCAGGTTTTCACGTCGAAAGAACATCCGCTGGCTATTTTCCTGGATGACCTGCAATGGGCCGATCTGGCGAGCCTAGATTTGATCAAATCACTATTGAACCGGCCCAACTGCCAGTCATTTTATCTGATTTGTTCTTACCGCGATAGCGAAGTGACCGCCGCCCATCCCTTCTCTCATGCGATCGAAGAACTGAAAAAAACCGGCACCCCTATCGCGCGGATCACGTTGACGGGCCTAGACTTTGAGTCGGTTTCTCGTTTGTTGTCTGAAACCCTGAATCTAGATGGCACCCGAGTTGAGGCGCTTGCACGGGTCATCCTCAAGCGCACCGGCGGCAACCCGTTCTACATTCGGCAGTTCCTTGATGAGCTGCGGAGGGAATCGTTCTTCAAGTTTGATGAAAAGACCTCGACCTGGTCATGGCAGCTGGAAGACATCCATCAACTGCCAGCCACCGAAAACGTCGTGGAACTCATGACTCAGAAAATTCGAAAACTTCACCCGGACACGCAAGAAGTCTTGCACCTGGCCTCATGCATCGGGAATAGCTTCGACCTCGAGACGCTTTCGCTGCTCTATGAAAAAACACCGAAAGAAACATTCGCTGCCCTAAGCGCCGCAATCGAACAAGATTACGTCCTCAACTCAAAAGGGCTCATGCGTTTTGTCCACGACAAGATACAAGAGGCCGCCTACGGACTGACTTCGCCCGAGAAAAGAAAACAAACCCACCTTAAAATCGGCCAAAGCCTGCTTCACCGAACCAAGGCGAATCAAGAATCAGAATCGTTCTTTGATGTCGTCGACCACCTCAACATCGCGCAAGAGCTGATCACCAGGGAGACGGATAAAGTAGAGCTGGCTCGCCTAAACCTATACGCAGGAAAACGGGCGAAAAGCTCGACCGCATACCCGGCGGCCGCAGAGTTTTTTAGGTTGGGAATCGATGCCCTGCCAGGGGATTATTGGAAAAACCACTACGAGGTCGCCATTGAGCTCTTCCTTCAAAAGGCCGAGTGCGAATATCTTTGCGGTCGGATGGAAGAAACTGAAAGGGTTTTCCACAAGATTATTTCCCAGGCCAAACGGCGAGACGATCTGGCGCAGGCCCGCCTCATCTTATTGATCCAGAAAATGCATCAGGGCAGATACGCAGAGGCGGTTCAGCTGGGTCTCGATGCCTTGAAACTCTATGGAGTTGATCTACCCCTTAAACCCTCGCGCATTCGAATCAAATTCGAACAGTGGCGCGCCAAGCGTTTGTTGGGGAAAAGACGGGTTCTCGATCTAGCGAGCATGCCTGACATGACAGAACCCGACAAACGCCTGGTCGTCAAGATCATGAATTTCTTCTCAAGCTCGGCTTATCTTGCGAACTACAAGAATCTTTACGCGCTCATCGGCATCAAAATGTCGGCGATGTCATTCAAGTTCGGCAATAACTACGACGTCGTAAACAGAGGATATGGGCTCTTGGCTGCGAGTCTCATACAAATCTCCGGCGACTTCAAGATGGGTCATGAATTTGGGCTTTTGGCCATCGCCTTGGGTGAAAAATACAACAACGTGGTCGCCAAGGGCGGCGCCAACTTCATGTTTGGCGCCTTCATCAACTTCTGGAATAAACCGCTCGATTTTAGGATCTTGAGGAAGGGATATCAGTGCACCTACGAGGCCGGCGACCTTAACCGAGCCGGCTACAGTCTTGCGCATTTGATCGCCCAAATGTCGTTTCTTGGAAATAACTTGGAAGAGGTCACGACGCTTCACGACAAACACATCGATTTCATCCGTCAGCAAAGCGGTTGGGGGCCAGCTGCCTTCATGGGGGCCTATCATTGGGCGAGCTGCCTCATGGGGAGAAAGAAGGACCCTGAGGCGTTCAATGACCAAATATTCGACGAGGATCGTTTCTACGAATCACTGCCTGACGAATCTTCGAAAGGATTCTTCAGAGTGTTCCAGATCAAGCACCGCTTCGTCTTCGGCCAATACGATAGCGCCTACCGAATGAGTTTTGAAAACGCTATTGAAACGGTGAACAGCATGTATGCCACGATGTTCATCCCGGAATATTGTTTCATCGCGGCTTTGGCGATCACCAAGGTTCAAAAGAACCTCCCGCTGATCAAGAGACTGAAAAATCTCAGGCTTCTTAACTATTATTTGAGCAAGCTGCGTCTTTGGTCTGAGAATTGTCCTGAAAACTTCGCGCACAAATTGCTTCTAGTTGAAGCCGAAGTCGCGCGAATGCGAGACAAGCCTGAGCAAGCTCAGCGACTCTACGAGGCCGCCATCGACTCGGCTTTTGAAAACAATTATCTGATAAACGCCGCGATAGGCTGCGAACTCGCTTGCAACTATTACCTCACGCTCGGCATGCGCACGGTCGCCCAAAGTTACATCACCAAAGCCTTCAGCATTTATTCGAGGTTGGGCGCGACTGCCAAGGCGAAGCATCTTGAAACCACTTACCAGGGTCTCTTAAGCCTTGTCGTCCCGCAGGCCCAGAGAAGGCTCGACCCGAATTCAACTTCGTCGTTGGGCACCGAGACGACCCTCGACCTCAATACTGTGATCAAATCCACGCAATCGATTTCCGAGCAAATCCATGCGAGCAAGATCTTGGATGATCTAATGCGGCTCTCGATCGAAAATGCCGGAGCGCAGAAGGGCTTCTTCATCATAGAAAAAGATGGAAAGCTCGTCATTGAAGCGTCTCGGACGATCGATGGTGAAGTTCGGCATGAGAATAAGCTCCTTAATGACTCCGACGAGCTCTCACACTCCGTCGTCCATTTCGTGTTTCGTTCCGCCCAGAGCTTGGTGCTCGACAATGCTTCCCAAGATGAACGCTTCATGGAAGACCCTTATGTGGTCAACGTGAAACCAAAGTCGATCCTTTGCATTCCGGTCATTAAACAGGCCACGACGATGGGCCTGCTCTATCTTGAAAACAACCTTGGCGAAGGATCCTTCACCAACCAACGTATAGAGATTCTAAAGATCTTAGCCTCGCAAAGCGCGATCTCGCTTGAAAACGCCAGACTCTACGAAGAATTGCAAGAGTACAATCAAACGCTGGAAGCCCGGGTGAAGAGCCGAACCAAGGAAATCTCTGACCTGTTGAACTCGATCGATCAAGGGATATTCACGGTAAACGACGACCTTAGCGTCAATCAAGAGCACTCCAGCCGAGCCACATCGCTTTTTGGAATTTCAGAATTCAAGGGGGCTCAGCTCAAAGACATCCTGAAGTTTACTGAAACGCAGCAAAAAGCTTTTAAGGAATGGCTTGAGGTCGCCAGCCGCCCCCAAAATTTGAAAAGGTGGAGGAAATACAAGCAGCTCGCGCCTGTTCAAGAGATTGACAAGCCAAGTGAAAATGGCAAGCGATCGATTTTAGAGATTGATTACCAGCCGGTCACTGAAGATGACCGCTTTCAAAAACTAATGGTCCTGGGAAAAGACATCACCGAAAAGAGACTCGCTGAAGAAGCCCTCATCCTGCTCAAGAAAGAACAAGAGGCGCAGATGGGGCGGTTGACCGGAATCATAGGCCACGATTCGGCATTGGTCCTCGAGCTGCTCGACCAAACCGCTTCGGTGATAGAAACACTTTCAAAGATCTCGCTAAAATCTGAAATCGAAGCGAATACCGAAGCCCTTTTTCGCCAGGTCCACACTTTGAAAGGCAACACAGGCTCTTATGGATTTCAGGTCCTTGCTCAAATCTCAGGCCGCTTAGAGGATATCCTGCAATCCTTCCGTGATCACGACCCCAGTGCCCCCCTCTTGATGGCTGACTGGAAAAAAACGGTCGAGGACCTCAAAGAGGAATACAAGAAGACTTGCGACGTGCGCGACCGAATCTCATCAGATACGAAAAAGCAGATCAGAGTCGACAGAGCTTCTTATGAAGCCCTGCTCTCCAAGTTGAAACGCGGGCAAGTCACCCTGAATGAGGTCGAACGGGATTTGATCGCCCTTGAATCAATTGCATTCGGAGCCTTTTCCAAGAAGTTCTCGAATATCGTGCGAATCTATCGAGAGAGCAGTGGGAAAGAGATTCTCGACCTCGTCATCCATAATCCTGAGATGTTGCTGCACCGCAACTTGGCTCTGGCCTACGATGATATTTGCCTTCACCTCATCCGAAATGCGATCGACCATGGCATAGAACCTATTGAAGAAAGGCGCGGGAAGGGCAAGGGTGCCGGCAAAATCGAAATAAAGCT
The DNA here is from genome assembly GCA_040754655.1 of Bdellovibrionota bacterium. Taxonomy (GTDB): domain Bacteria; phylum Bdellovibrionota; class UBA1018; order UBA1018; family UBA923; genus JBFMCE01. The sequence goes on from JBFMCE010000030.1 coordinate 17,228, forward strand.
TGAGTTCCTTGATCCAAAAAAAGAGTGCTGTCTCACCATCGCCGACGATGGAAGAGGAATTGACCCAGACCAGATAGCCCGCTCCGCCGTCGACAAGGGACTGGTCTCGTCTTCCGAGACTGACTCCCTATCAGACCAAGAAAAAATCTCACTCATCTTCAAACCTGGCTTTTCGACCAAGTCCCATGTCTCTGAAATAAGCGGCCGTGGGGTAGGATTGGACGTCGTCCAGTCGCAGGCGCTTCAATACAATGGACGAGTGGAAATCAACACCAAGATGGGCCTCGGCACAACTTTTAAAGTTTACCTTCCTATCGATTTAATGCAGAACGGCTTACGACCAGGAAAAACAGAATCCAAAGCCAACGCGGCTTGAAATGGAGTCGGAAAATGGCCAAAGTCCTTATTGTCGATGACGCGTTATTGATCCGGATGCAGTTGAAAAAGCTTTTCGAGGAAACTCTTCGATATGAAGTAGTCGCCTTGGGTCAAGATGGAAACGAAGCCGTTACCCTTTTCAAACAGCATCAGCCTGACCTCGTGACCCTGGATATCACTATGCCGAATAAAGATGGGCTCGAGGCTCTCAAAGAAATCTTGGCGATCGATCCAAGCGCTCGAATTTTCGTGGTCAGCGCGATCAAAGACTCGCCAAAGATCACCGAGGCTCTAAAGCTTGGCGCAAAAGGATTTCTCTCTAAGCCCCTCGAAGTGAACAACGCGAACTTCATAAAAGAGTTCGTCGAAGAGATCACTGAAGCCATGGAATCATGACCCGCTTATTCAGTGGGAACCCCCGGCGGCCTTGGGAGCGACTTTCTTTTTCTCCATCGACTTTAGATAGGCAATCACGTCTGCGATCTGATCGTTGCGGTTCCCGCCATCGCTGATGAACGCCGGCATCGTGGTGTTGAAACGAATCGCTCTGGGATCATCGATCCACCGCTTTAGCCAATCCATCTTAAAGTATTGGGTCACATTCACGGGGTAATTCAACTCAACCCCTCGAGCCCCGCCTTCGCCGTTCATGCTATGGCACGGCATGCACTGCTTTCTAAAAGCCAAGAATCCTCGTTTCGCAGATCGCGAACTCGCACTCGGAGGCGCCATGTTCGGAAATCGTTCTGCAAAACTCACAAGATCAACACTCACTATCTGATAAGGCCAAATACTCACGCCTTCGTTTTTCACTTTTGGCTGCTTCAGATTGTTCCAAACCATATAAAAGGGCCCGAGCTCCACCCTTTCTCCTCCGTGATGCCGGTTGATTATCGAAAAATCGCCAGACTCTTTCTTGAGAGCGAGAAACGCATCATAGTCTTGAAAAACCCTTGATGGAATCGAGGGCTGGTATCCGTCAGCACAAGTGAACAAGAGCTCTTCGGCCCTCTTCCAGGCGTCACCATAGACCGAGTTCAATATTTTTTGGAATTGCAAAGCCTCATATGTGACCTGCTCCTTCGCGCTAGGGTCATCAACCCTTACCTTCTCAGGTGAGACGACCTTTTGAAGCGAATCAAGGCTGAGCTTCTTTACTTCTTTTCCATGGCTCTTGAAGGTGAATGTCTGATCTGACCCAAAAGCCCTCAGCGGCAAAACGCATAACGTTGCAACGACCCAATACCTCAATAACATCGGTTCACCTCGTGGCTGGTTTGAGGCGGAATCTTATCGCAATTAGAGCGTCATTCCAAAACATTTATGGCATCGAGCTTACGGCTGGTCAGAGAAGGTCATTCCGGTCTGAAAACAGGATCTGCAAGTAATGCGTCTTTCCGCCTGATTTCTTGAATCTTCTGCTGTCGAGGATGAAGTTATCGATGAACATCTCAAAGTTCTCGCGATCGTCAGGATCGATCGACATGAATCGAAACCGGGTGTAAGGGCGATTCCGATCATCGCGATAACACTGCTCAAGCTCACGGCGCACGAGAAGATGCGTCAGCCGATCGCCCACGGCCTTTCGAGGAATAATGAATGCATCTTGGGTTACTAAATACTTTCCGTTTTCAAGCCTCTTCAGCATGCCAACACGCGAGAGCTCCTGAACCCGCTTTGTCGTCGACTCGATCCCGGAATCAGTCTTTTCAGCGATCTCATTTAGAGTGAACCCTTCGTCCCCGCAACTGATGAACAAGTTGATGATGTCCCAAGCAACAAGATCGGTTTCGAGATATTGGATCTGTTCAGTGCCAAGCTCATATTTGGTCTGAAGCCGATTGAATTCGAGCAAGGCATGGAACTTTTCTTTGTACGTTGTGTAAGAATCATTCATCAAAATACGGCTTCCACCGTTTTTGTTTTCAGAGGAAAAGAACCCCTTAAAAAGGTCGTTGGGCATCAGGGTCCAGCAATAACTGTACAAAAACCCTCTGATTTCTTCGATCTCTAGAGCCTCAACTAAGCCAATAAGTTTCTCAGCAGGTGGCAAATACTTGCCAGCCTCTATATTGGCATAAGATTCATAACTCATTGAAAGTGCTATCTTTTTTTGACGATGAAACTCTTTTGCTGTAGCGAATCCTAGCCTTTTTCTGCCTTCGCGAATCCACTCATGAAATGCCTTCATAGCCCACCTTAATGCAGGGCTTATACAATTTAAGTTATTTAAATCACCAACAAAATTTTTTTCAATTTGATGTGATTTTTGTTTGACTCGGCCGGGCGCACGGCTGTATATCGCTACGCGTTGACTGAATGGGGTTCTCACTCGCGAAATTGAAGTCGCCGAAAAAAAGGCAGTTGACCGCTGTCTTGAGAATCCAGTCGTTAACAGGTCTTTGAAAAGTGCAAAGGTTTTAAAAGAATCGCTAGCGGCTGTTACATGCCCAGGATTTGATAACCAGAGTCAACATACAAGGTTTCCCCGGTCACTCCCCCTGAACGGGGACTGAGGACAAAAAGACCGGCCTCAGCCACTTCCTCGAGACTCACGTTTCGGCGAAGAGGAGCTTTGGACTCTACGACCTGGAGCATCCCCTTAAACCCCCTAATCCCCGCAGCCGCAAGCGTGCGGACGGGGCCTGCAGAAATCGCGTTTACGCGAATATTTTGTGGGCCCAATTCTGCTGCCAAATAACGAACCGTGCACTCTAGCGCAGCTTTAGCAACACCCATGACATTGTAATTTGGAACGACTTTTTCGGCTCCGTAGTACGAGAAAGTCAGTATGCTTCCGCCTCCCGCTTTCTGCATCAAAGGTGCCGCCTCACGCGCAAGCGGAACAAGGCTGTAGGCACTGATTTCAAGCGCCGTTAAGAAACCCTTTCTCGAGGTTGAAGCAAAGCTGCCTTCCAGTTCATCTTTCTCAGCATACGCGACCGCATGGACGACGCCATCAAGTGAACCCCAGGTTTCAGCGACACTCTTAAAGACCGCCGAAATCTGGCCATCATCACGCACGTCACAAGGAAGAATAATCTTTGAACCCACCGACTCGGCAAGCGGGCGAACCCTGCGCTCAAGCGCATCGCCAAGGTAGGTAAATGCCATCTCAGCGCCCTCTCGGTGAAGGGCTTGCGCCACTCCCCAGGCAAGACTACGCTCGTTAGCCACGCCCACGACCAAAACTTTTTTTCCCTTCATATTCATCGATACATCTCCAATGCGTACTGATTTAAAATTCCGAGCCCTATGAAAAAGAACAGCATGTAAATCAAGATGACAAGAAAAAGCTTAAAATCGGTGCGAAAGAAAGGAATGTAATAAAACTTTGAACGGAACGCCTTGTTCACGTTCTTGCCTTCCAAAAAGCGTTCCACGTCCGGCGACACCTCGCTCAACAAAACCTCAATCGCCGCTTCACCCACCTCGCGACGCGCAAGAGCCGGTGAGCCTAGGTGCCCCAACCCTTCCCCTACTTTTTTCCCGCTCGAACGGCGCATCTTCCAAACACGATCGAGTACCGCTGGTTTGAGTTCCTTATAGATGGGTTTTACGAGGTCCGGCTTGGCTACCATCATCAAAGATGTTTCAAGAAATCCGCCATGATAATCCGTTTTGAGCGCCTCTCTTTCATCGCTCGTCAGTGCTGAACTCTGACGAGCGAGTTGAGAGGCGATTTTCTCTATGAAACTCCCCTCCAAAACCTCGAATAAAATTCGTGAAGACGCGCTGATCATCCGAACGCGGTGCCTCCACCTCATTCTGGCGGCGACCTCTTCAAGAACGACGATATGCCTAGGCCCACCATGGGCGCCAACCGCGATTAGATTACGAAAGCCATCTTTGGCCAATTGCCGGCAACAGTCATATAACAACGCTCGCAGCGTTCGAGGGCTCACCTCGATCGTTCCTGCGTACGTCAGGGTATCACTGCCAGCGAAAATCGTAGGGAACAAGACGAAGCTCCAATCCGGGTACTTCGCTTGAAGCCTCTCAGCCATCTTCTGGCTGAAGAATTCGGCGGTGAAAGCATCGACGCCTAACGGCAAGTGGGGCCCATGCTGTTCGAGCGGACCCGAAGGCACAAATACGGCTGTTTTATCGCGATCAAGCGAAGACAGGTCAACGTGAGAGAGATTCTCATATCGCAATATCGGCATTATTCACCTTCCCTTGCTTTTAAAAAGCCCGTTCACGACTTCCAAAGAGCCGTGTCCCCAAACGAACACAGTGAGATCCTTCTTCGATGGCAACCTCAAAATCGTCGCTCATTCCCATGCTGAGTTTAAGCGGTTCGTCTTGCTGAAACCGCTTGGCGAGCTCGCGAAGCTTGCGAAACGCTGGCCGGGTCCCTTCGCTCGAAGGCGCCTTGGCCGGAATGCACATCAATCCTTCTAGTTTAAGGCCCTCTTGGCTGCGCACCAACCGAACTAGTGATTCGACCTCGTCCACGGCAACGCCTGCCTTCAACGGCTCCCGGTCAATGTTGACTTGGATATACACACGCAAGGCCGAAGCCCTTTGGTCATTTTGCCGCCGAGCCAATTCATGAATCAATTTCGGCGAATCAAGCGCCTGAAAGACATGCATGGCGCCTAAGGCCTGTTTCACCTTGTTTGATTGCAGATGCCCAATCAGGTGCCAACGAATCTCTTTGAGGTGCGAGCAATGCTTCCGACGCTCCAGAAGTTCTTGCACGTAATTTTCGCCGAAGTCCCTCAGACCCGCGTCGTAGGCTTCAAATATACGCTCAAGGGGCTGAAACTTGGTCACCGCGAGCAAGGTGATGTCGTTTGCGTCGCGATTCGATCGTTTGCATGCCTCAAAAATCTTAGATCTGATCTCATGAAGATTTCTTGCAACACTCATACAGGTTTCCGCCGAAGGTCTTTGTAAAAGCCTTCAGCACTTGAGGCAAAGGAAGCCCAATCACGTTTGAATAAGAGCCACTCACCTTCTCAATGAAAGAGAGGCCTATCCCCTGGGCGGCGTAGGCGCCAGCCTTGTCCATGGGCTCTCCGGTAGAGACGTACCACTTCCAAAAATCCGTGGGCATGTCTGCGAACGTAACCCTTGTCCTTACATGACCACAAAGCACGCGCAGCTTGCTCTCACGCGTGCCCATCCAGCAATACCCGGTGACAACTTCGTGCGTGCGCCCCGAAAGCTTGGTAAGCATTTTCAGCGCCTCTCCCTGATTAGAAGGTTTTCCCAGTACGAGCGTTCCGTAAACCACGACGGTATCGGCAGCCAAGACAATCCAGTCGCTTGAACTTGAGCGCTTCTGAGAGACCACGCTCTCAGCCTTCTCTCGCGCCAGTCTTTGGACAAAATGATGCGCCGGCTCGCCGCGCAAGCGGGCCTCATTGATATTTGAAGATTTTACGGAAAATGCGATGCCCAAGCTCTCAAGCATTTGCCTGCGCCGAGGAGATCCAGAAGCTAAAACCAATTCCATGATTACGAGAAATACATGAAGGTTGATAAAAAGCGAAACTGATCTTTAAAATCTTTGAATGAGGCGGTTTTCTTATAGAAAATATTCACTTCCGTGCGACCGCCCGCCTCGCAGACAAATACAATGCCGCCGCAATTCCGGTAGACATGCGTAAGCCCCAAGCCAGCGCCAGCCGTTATGGATTTGGCCTCGTACTGGCGGCTTTCATAGGTTTTTCCCAAGTGCTGGGTCAGCAACTTACGCTTATCAAGCGACCCATGATGATCGATCACCGAGATACCGAGCGTATTTCCGTCAAAGCCCACCTTCATCTCGACCGCGTTCTTCTCAAGAAGTTCAAATGCCGCGTTTCGGGGGGTCTGCGAGTGGGTATGTTTGCCCAGGTCATTTACCGGCGCGTCGAAGATGGCATTCATGATCAACTCATCGGTAGCCGTAGCGATAACGGTGGCCACGCGGGATTTGAAACCCAGCTTCGTCAAATGTCCCTTTAAAGACTCGATGATGACCTTTTTCTGAAGGCTCTTCGTCAAAACGACCGACTGCATTTTCGCCTCGGTCACGAAAAACCTCTCGAGACCAAATGCTTTCTCCGCCGATGCAAGCAAGAAAAGACGGCTGATCAAAGCCAAATCCGACTTTTCAAACGAGCGGTGCACAAAGTGACCGAATATCTGGCTCTGAGAGAGGTAAGACATCTCATGAAAAGGTTCGTCTGAAACATAAAACAACAGATTCGGATTCACTTGGGCACTGAACAGTCCCAATTTGTCGGCAACACATTTTTCGAACTTTGTGTATGTGTCCTTGTTCGAAACATCAACGACCACGATCGACGCCGGTTCACGCTGAACCTCCGCGCAAATTTCTTCGGCTGAGCCCAAGCTCAAAAAAGGATAGTTCGCGAGTCTCGAAGCCGCTTGGAAGAACTCTTGGTCTTTTTCGTTGGCTGACAACAATAAAACCCGCAATTACTTTGCCTCTTCGTAAGTTTTTCTAAGCTATCGGGTTAAAAATCCAAAATACTCTTCGGGAATATCGTCAAAACTCGCCGTACTTCCGCACTTCGAACACTTGAGATCAGGAATCTGGAAGTTGATCTTCTTGAGATCGCTTGTGCGAAATAAGCCTAAAAGCTCGGTGCTGCAACTTTGGCAGCAAAACGGAACGTAAATAGACTCCACCGTACCGTTGCACACGAAGTTCGAGATCAAGTTGATCTGCTCTACGATAGCGGTCGAACACTCGAGAAAGCGCAACTGGATCCCCTTGGCGGCCAAGCCTGAAAAATACTTTATCCAAGCCTTCACCCCCACCGAATTGATGCGTGGGACTTCTTTTAAAATAAGGTCCATCTTCGGAACGGTGGGCGGCCCAATCAAAGCAGCGAAGTCGACGTTCTCTTCGATGCTTCCGGTTAACTTGACTAAAAGAGTATCATCTCGAAGGTCTTTTACAACATTCAGCACTTTTGTCACCTCGACTCTATAATGATTAAGTGTAGCGGATTATAGTTCAACGGCAACAGCGCCAGGCGACTTTACTTGACCCCGATTGCCTACCAGGCAATAATTTCAAACACACATTCTACGGGGGACCCATGAAAAAACGTCACGCTACTCTTGGTTTAGCTTTGGTTTTGGGTTTATTCTCGGCAAACCAGTCTTCCGGAGAAATCTTGCCTCATAAAATGGGAGTTCCCGCCGCCGTTCACTCACAAAATGAACTCGTTCATTGGAGCGCTGAAGAAAAACGGGATCTTGAACGTTATCCTAATATGATGCAATTCGTTAAATCAGTAAGAATCGAATCAACCGAGACGCTTCCGGCGGGGAACGAGCATCTTTCAAAATCAAAACGGGTCTTTAGGCCAGATCAAGAAATGTGGACACAGTTCTTTAGAGCCGCGGTCGCTGACAAACTCACGAATATCCGGGCTTTTGCGCTGATTGGCCGCGAACTCAAGAAACGCGGAATCACTGTGTATGGTTTGGGCGCTGATTATGAAAGTGCGGTGCGCCTGAATAAAATCGATCTCGGCCTATCGATGCCGGCAAAGAATATCGCCATCGGGGTTTGGGAGCCTGACTCAAACGTTTCGGACCCTGAGTTTCTATTGCACGTTTTGATCGTCTATACCGAACCCTATGTACACCAATTTCCAGACGAGGTACTTCCGGCTAACCTCAAGATCGGCTATGGCCTCGAAACACACTATATGAGCGACGGTGAGCGCAAAGAAGGCCATATGATGAAAGCCGACCTTTACTATGGCCAAAATGGCCTGGGTTTCAAGAATGTCCAGGGAGTCGGGGGCCAAAAACGAGGTTTCGTGGGTTTCATGCAAAAACTGCTTTTTTTCTTACCTGACGCGGTCCATAGCATGATGATCAATGAACGTGAAAATGCCATGATCACCGAAGCTCTCGTAAACACAAAAGTCGAAGATTTCGAGACGCGAGAGGCCTATCGAATTCGTTATCAAAACTAGTGCAGAAGTATTTGAAATTACAACTTGTTTGCATTAGCGGCCTGGACTAAGATGTCAAGGTTAGATGCAATCAAAACAAGCGCAGTTACACTTGAATAATCGAACTTTCACCAATGACCGCAAGCACTCGATCGCGGTCGACATGCTCGAACGTTATACGGGCTCAGATCTTGAGCAGTTCCGAAAGCAAATCATCCTGACGAATTTCGACTATTACATTGAACGATTTAAGCTTTTGTCAGGAACTGTATTCACCAAGGGCAGCGCGATGAACGCAGCCCATAACCCCGATAAAGATGTTTCGATCATCGACTTCAGCATTGGCAGCCCTAATGCAGCACTCATTATTGAGTTGCTCAGCGTTGTCAATCCTAAGGCAGTCTTGTTTCTTGGAATGTGCGGCGGGCTCCATAGGTCGCTTAAGGTTGGCGACTTCATTTTGCCGATGGCTGCCATTCGAGACGAGGGAGCGTCAAGACACTTCATGCCCCCCCAGGTGCCAGCGCTACCGACGTTTAAGATCCAAAAATTCGTAAGCCAGATCATTGTCGAAAAGGGCCTGGATTATCGGACCGGAGTGGTACACACTACCGATTATCGCTTCTGGGAGTTCAATGACCGGTTCAAAGAAACTCTCTATGAGGAGCGGGCTCTTGCGATTGAAATGGAGTGCGCCACGTTGTTCGTTGCCGGTTTTGCCAGCAAAGTTCCGATTGGGGCTCTCTTACTCGTAAGCGATCTTCCACTAAGAAGAGGTGGAATTAAGACGAAGAAGTCGGCCAAGAAAGTTTTCAAAAAATATACGGATTTACACTTGGATATGGGCATTAAGGCGATGAGTGAAATCGCCGATAGAGGCGAACATATCCGTCATTACAAGTGGTAGTGGAGAATGTTTAAAAAAATAATCGATTGGTTTTCAAATGACCTCGCAATTGACCTCGGCACCGCAAACACGTTGGTCTTCGCCAAAGAGCGCGGAATCATCATCAACGAACCTTCCGTGGTAGCCGTACATAAAAATGCTCGAGGCCAAACAAAAGTCCTGGCTGTAGGCAAGGAAGCAAAGGAAATGCTGGGTAGAACTCCTGGCAGCATCGTTGCGATCCGGCCAATGAAAGACGGTGTGATCGCTGATTTTGAAGTAACCCAAAGCATGCTCAAGTACTTCATCAATAAATCAAACGACCGCCACACCTTCCTGCGTCCAAGGATCATCATCTGCATCCCCTTTGGCATCACTCAGGTTGAAAAGCGAGCTGTCAAAGAGTCAGCCCAATCTGCAGGCGCCAGGGAAGTTTACTTGATTGAAGAACCGATGGCCGCTGCGATCGGCGCGGGCCTGCCCATCACTGAGCCTTCAGGAAATATGATCGTGGATATCGGTGGAGGTACTACCGAGGTGGCTGTCATCAGTTTGGGCGGCATCGTTTATTCAAAGTCAGTGCGTGTAGCGGGCGACAAGTTTGACGAGGCGATCGTAAATTACATCAAACGAAAATATTCTCTTCTCATCGGGGAACGCACCGCCGAGCAAATCAAGCTCGCAATCGGCAACGCTTATCCCTTCGAAGAAGAAAAGACTTACGAAGTCAAAGGAAGGGACCTCATTGCGGGCGCTCCGAAGACCATCGAAGTCAATTCCGAAGAGATTCGAGATGCTTTGGCTGACCCCGTTTCAGCTGTAGTCGATGCGATTAAAACCGCGCTGGAGAGAACCCCCCCTGAACTTGCCGCGGATATCGTGGATAACGGCATCATCTTGGCGGGTGGCGGCGCGCTCTTGGCGAATCTTGATATCTTGATCAAAGAAAAAACAGGGCTGCCTGTAGCTCTTGCGGAAGATCCTCTCACCTGCGTCGTTCGCGGGTCTGGCAAGGTTCTTCAAGACATGGATTTGCTGCGCCAAGTGACTATCATGTAGAGAAACGTGACGAAGAAATCAACAGACGACGAAAACAAGCCGCAGTTCTTTGAGATCAAGGAAAAGCCGATGATCCACAAGATCTTCGATGTGCTGGTTCGTCACAATATTCCGGTGACCTTGTGGCTGAAGAACCAAACCCTGCGTTTTGAAACGACCTTCGTAAAACTCAATGCTGATCTCAAAAACCTCACCACCGGCATCCCAGGCGATGTTGGCGAAGCCAGACTCACAGCTTCCATAAAAGCTCAGGGCAATGAAGAGATCTTAGGATCATTTCAGGTTGATGCCGTGAACTTTTTCTTCAAGAGCAAATACATCGCCGGAAACGACCTGGCGTATTTCGCTGTGGCCCTTCCCGAGCAACTCTACAAACTGCAACGGCGCCAAAACCTTCGAATACCCTTTGCCCGTGAGCGTGCCCCCGTTTTGACGATGGCAGATCCCACGAAAGACTACGGCCCCAGCAAAGCCATCTCAGAGGAAGACCTTCTGTCCTTTCGGGTGCTCGACTTGAGCGCCGGGGGAGTCGCCATCGCGGCCGAAATGGATCATAAAGACAAATTCAAACGCGGCTTAAAACTCGCTGATTTACGTTTTACCCTGAAAGACGCCCAGATCATCGCAAGCGGGGTAGTCGCCTATGCTTCCGAGAAGAAGAACGAAAAGGGCCACGCTTACATAAAAGTGGGCGTTAAATTCAATCCTCTCAAAGCTCAATACGACCGGCAGATCGTGCAGTTTGTTTTGGATGAGAGCCGGCGTGTTTTCTCGCTGTTGTATTGAAAGCCCTCTACAAGCATGGGAACCAATGGCTTCGATAGCTTCCGCATCGAATCTGACCGGTTTTCTGATTCAGAAATTCCTTTATAGAAAGTAAAAACGAAAGTGCCTCACTTGCGCACAGCTTAAAACCTACTTCGCGTTAACTTCATCGCCCTCAATCAATTTATTCACTCGCGCAAGTGAATCAAAAGTTCCGGCGTCACTCCACCAGCTCTTCAACGCGCCGTACGAGAGCGTTCCTTGGCTGATATAATGATTGTTCACATCAGTGATCTCAAGCTCGCCGCGGCGCGATGGTTTTAGCGTCTTGACGATGTTGAATACTTCGCTGTCGTAAAAATAAATCCCAGTCACGGCGTAGTTGCTCTTGGGGTTCTTGGGTTTTTCTTCGATCCCAACGACACGGTCGCCCTTGAGTTCAGCAACGCCGAAGCGGTGAGGGTCAGGCACTTCCTTCAGCAAAATCCGCGCGCCCTTGCCTTGTTCTTTGAACGCCCTGACGTGGGAACCGATCTCATCTGCAAAAATATTGTCGCCAAGAATGACCGCACACGAATCACCATGCACGAAGTGCTCAGCCAGCCCCAGGGCCTGGGCAATCCCGCCCGCCTCGTCTTGAACGCGGTAGGTGAAACGGCAGCCATAGTCTTTGCCGCTTCCAAGAAGATTCACGACATCTCCCATGTGTTCAAGGCCGGTGACGATCAAAATCTCTTGAATTCCCGCATCAACGAACTTCTCGATGGGATAGAAAATCATCGGCTTTCTGCCTACAGGAAGAAGATGTTTATTCGTGACCTTGGTTAGCGGGAACAAACGGCTTCCGGTTCCACCGGCCAAAACGATGCCTTTCATTATTGAATTTCTCCATAGTACTTTTGATAAAAATCACGGTAAGCGCCGCTTTTCACTTCTTCCCACCAGGCCTTGTTTTCAAGATACCAACGCACGGTGCGCTCTAAGCCGCTTTCAAATCGCACCGAAGGTTTCCACGAAAGCTCGCGTTCCGCCTTCGCGCAATCAATGGCGTAACGCCAGTCATGTCCCTTGCGGTCTTCGACATAACGAATGAGCGATTCGGGCTTGTTCAAAGTCTTCAACAAAGCTTTGACGACATCGATGTTGCGACGCTCTGAGAGCCCACCGAAATTATAGACTTCGCCCGGCTTGCCCGCTTCGAGAGCTCGCATAATGCCCTCGCAATGATCGATCACGTAAATCCAATCGCGCACGTTTTCGCCTTTGCCATAAACCGGGAGAGGCTTGCCTTCAAGCGCGTTGGTGATCATTAACGGAATCAGCTTTTCAGGAAACTGATAAGGCCCGTAATTGTTTGAACATCGCGTGGTGACCGCATCCAGTTTGTGAGTATGCACATAGGCGCGTACCAGCATGTCGCTCGCGGCCTTTGAAGCAGAATAGGGGCTATTCGGGGCCAAAGGCGTCTCCTCCGTAAAAGCCCCTTCATCACCGAGAGTGCCATAGACTTCGTCAGTAGAAACATGCACGAACCTCAAGCCCGGTCGCGTGAGCGCGGCATTGAGCAAAACCATCGTGCCATTGACATTGGTTTCAATGAAAGCACCCGCATCGAGGATGCTGCGATCAACATGGCTTTCAGCCGCGAAATGAACAACAGCGTCACAGCCGGCGATCAATTCTGAAACGGCATGGGTATCATTGATGCTTCCTTTCACGAAGCGATATCGGCCAGGGAACTTCTGCTCGATACCCTCAAGGTTCCGCAAGTTTCCCGCATAAGTGAGCTTATCGAGATTGACGATCGAAACTTGAGCCCTGGTCTCTAGAACATGTTGAACGAAATTCGACCCGATAAAGCCGGCGCCGCCTGTTACAAGCAATTTTCGTCGCGTAGACATGAGCTGTTTATAGCCCTAACTACGCCGAAACTCAAATTTGACTTGCAGATACTGACCACGATACTAAGAATTTAAATGTCGAGCGCAAAATCAAAGGATTCTTGGTTAAACGGCGTTACCGTCTTGGATTTATCGTCGCTACTGCCTTGTCCGTTCGCAGCCCATCTTTTGGCCAAGTTCGGAGCCAGGGTCATTAAGATCGAAAGCCCCAATCGACCTGATCCTGCACGTGAGTTTGGCTATGTTCCGCCAGGAAAAACCAGTAGCTGTTACCGTGAGATCAATGGGAACAAAGAACTCATTTGGCTTGACCTCAAGATCCAAGCCGATCGGGAAAAGCTCTATGAAATGGTAAAAAGCGCTGACGCCATCATTGAAGGGTATCGCCCCGAAGTGCGAACACGCCTTGGCATAGAATACGACAGACTTTCTGCACTGAACCCTCGCCTCGTCTATTGCAGCGTCGCGGGCTATGATCCTGCCGGCGGTTTTAAAAACCGCGCCGGCCACGACATCAACTTCGTCTCACGGGCGGGAATCTTAGATCAAACCCGTGATTCGCGTGGAAATTGCGTAATGCCAGGCATTCCGATCGGTGACTATGTAGTGGCTTACGCCGCAGCCTTGAGAATATCGGCGGCTCTTTATGGGGCTCGCTCGACGAGTAAGGGTTGCCACATCGAGCTCTCGATCGAAGAGGCGTTGGTGGAAGTGCAAATGCCGTTTTTGAAGGAAATCGAAGAATCCGGAGAGGTCCCGAAGGCAGGCCAAACGCTCGTCACCGGCAAATACCCTTGTTATCGGCTGTATGCATTAGAAGGCGGGACCTTCGCTTTGGGAGCCCTCGAACCGAAATTCTGGCAAATCTTCTGTACGACTATCGAACGAGAAGATTTGATCGAAAGGCAATTTTCCACCGGCGATGAAGGCGCGAGGGTGTGTGAACAGGTTACCCGTTCCCTTGAAATGAAACCGTTTCAAAAATGGCTAGAGATTTTCAAACAGGTGGATTGCTGCATTGAACCCGTGCTGACCGCAAAGGAAGTATTAGATGGCATATAATCCGCGTGATTTTTATTTCAAAAAAGCCAAGGAAAAGAACTTTGCCGCGCGATCGGTCTTCAAACTTGAAGAGCTTGATCAGCGTTTTAAGATTTTTAGGCCCAGTAACAAGGTGTTGGACTTGGGATGCGCACCCGGCAGTTGGACCCAATATGCCAGCCAAAAAATTGGCAGAAACGGCCGCTGTATCGGCATTGATCTCCAGAAAGTGAATTTGGTTCTTCCCAACGCGGAGTTCATCCACGGTGATGCCTTCGACCCGGCGTTGATTCCTGACAATGATTTTGACGTCGTCATGAGTGACATGGCCCCTAAGACCACCGGCATTCGCATTCAAGATCAGCAGAGGTCTTTTGAGCTCGCAAAACGAGCCTTAGATGTCGCAAAGCTCAGACTGCGCGTGGGAGGGCATTTCATCGTGAAACTCTTTCAAAGCGATGCTTTCGAGGAATACCTGCGCCTGGTGAAACCCCTTTTCAGCAAGCTCGAACTGATGCGGCCAAAGAGCACCCGCAAATCAAGCTATGAAATTTACATCATTGGGCTGAAGAAGTTATGAGCCGATCGAAATTTCACGTATCCACCAATCTTGCCATTTCTTTTGACGGGAAAATAACTACAAAAGACCGTGTTGAAATGGTTCCCTCGAAGTCTGATTTCAAATTGATGAACCTGCACCGAGCAAAGGCGGACGCGGTGATTTATGGGGCGACCACCCTGCGCGCCTCTGAAGGACGGGCCGTCATGGTCGACTCAAAACTGCTTCCAACCTCGTTAAGATCGAAGAAAAAAGACTTCCAACCGATCAACGTGGTTTTAACCACCAATCCTGACTTTGACCTCAAATGGGATTTCTTCAAGGCTCCGATTGAACGTGTTTTTATTGCACCAAGGTCGGTTCCCGAAAAATCATTCCGTCGCTTTGGGAGCCTAGCGAAAATCCTCCGTTATAATGAAACGCCTGACTACCCAAAGCAGATTATTGGTTTTCTTAAAAGCCTTGGGTGCAAGAATGCCCTTCTCGAGGGCGGTGGCGGCATCATGTTCCCGTGGGTTGAGAATGATTTGATCGATGAATGGAATGTCACGATTTCACCCAAAGTCATTGGTGGCAAAGACGCCCCTACGATGGTGGAAGGTGAGGGCTTCGACGCCAGCCGCATCCGTTCGTACCGCCTCATGAAGTGTCAGCGCAAAGGAAACGATGTTTTTTTGGTTTATCGAAAGTAAGCTTTAAGAAGCTGAAGCCTTCAAGTCGCCACGAACTCAGCCAACTCGTCGAGTAAGTGCAAAAACTTCACAAAAACCTTATAAGACTTTGTCCCCGTATCCACAAATTCACAGCCTAACCTTACATTCTCGCCCTCTGGCAGAACGTGAAGGATCTTAAAGCTCAGCGGAAACCTCAACGTCGGATTGATGTAGAAAAAGCACTCAACAACCTGCCCTGATGAGAACGAATCCGTGGGCTCTGCGTAAAAACCCAAGCCCCCCTCGCTGACATCTTTCAAATAGATCTTGCGCAATCCTACCTGCGGAATCACGAGAAACATGTGAAAAGTTTCAAGCACGTCTTTTCTCACTGTACGACGGCGCTCTTCGCCTGATCTGGTTTCTTTGCCTTTATTTTTCATTGATTCACCTTCGTGACGGCTTCTTTCAACGCGTTCAATGCATTCAAGGTATAAGCGGCGCTCTCGGTGACAAACTCTATTTTTCCGCCTTTTTCCAGATATTGCGTTTGCAACTGATGAAGCTGTTCGGTGAACTCAAAAGCCTTCGCAGCCTGGGTGTGCAGATCGGGAAAGAACAAAGTCGCCCGCGCAGACCCATCCGCCGTCTTCGCAATGACTGATCGGATTTGATTCGACATTTGGCTGTACTTTACATGGTATTGGTTCCACTGAGACTTTCGCTTCCGTACGGCCGAAACTTTGGCTAACGACTGAAACTTAGTGGCGCTTTCGTTGGCCATGCTATCGAGGGTTTCCGTAAGCTGTCGCAACAATCCCAGTTCCTCTGACTTGCGCGCCCGGATTCTCTCGTTGAATTCATTCAACCGGGTCGCGTAGGCGGCGTCTCTCTTTCCGCCCAGGAAATATTCTCTCACGACCTGCGGTTCGGGCTGACCACGCCGGGTGATCGCCAGAGTGTACTCACCCTTGGGAAGAGGCTTGCCGTCTTCAAAAACGAACTTTGAAGTTTGTGCCACGCCTTTGAGGAATTGCGCAGCGCTAGTCTTCTCATAACCGGTTGCATTCAATAGTGTGCCTTCTTTTCCTCGAAGGGTTATTTCGACCTGAGTTCCGTCAGGAGCATTCGAGGCTAGGACGAACGAGGGATTAAGTTCCTCGCCCGATGGCAAAGCCGAAGCAAACCGTATGCCTAGAGTTGCGTCCGCGAGCGCCGCTTCTCGCAGTAGAGAGCTATCCTCGGCTGTAAGCCCTTCAGGAAGGGCGACAGGCGAGAGAAATGCCTTCGCAGGCTCTGGAAGCAAGGCTACCGCCTTGTAGTAATGAGGTTTGATCTCCTTGGTAAACAAGTCCATCGGAAGAGGGGGCAGCCCCAACGACCGTCCAATGAGCGAATCAAATCTTCCCTGGCTCGCAAAATGATAAGTCGCCACCAGAACACCCAATACGACAAGCTTTGAAACGAATCCTAATTTGAACTTGTTCTTCTGGCGCGTTTTCGAAGCGCCCGTCAATCCAAGGGCCGATGCAGAAGAAGCCTTTTCCCTTTTCGCCTTACCAAAAAAACCCTTCTTCTCTTTTTTCCCTTCAACTTTATCGGCCTCTACTTGAGCGACAACTTCAGGGATATCGGAAAGCGTCAAAAACTTCGTTAGACCCTCTCTCCAAACAGAGTCTTTCAGCGAGGCTTCTCCGTCAGCCACCATGCTCGCAATTGATTTCAACGAGAAAGGGCCTGAGAATTTTTTCCTCGAATTCAAACACCAGGCGTTCTCATCAAGATTCATCGAAACCGAGGTCTGAGTTTGAACCGGGGTCACTTTCTTCGGAGCATTGGCCGGAACACTGACATTAAACGATGGCACTCCATGGCCGTCGCTCTTCGGTCCGCCCGATCCAAACTCCTTCGCATCGCTCATCATCACCCAGTCAGCGTAGCCCTCTCTCCAGACAAAGCTGTTCGGCAGCGCCTCCCCTTTATTGACAAGCTCTTTGACTTCACTTGCGGTAAAAGGGCCCTCATGATGATCAACAACATAGAGAAACCATTCTTTTTGTTCCATAGTTAAGGTTCATTATAATCGGGGGCAAGATGGTTAAAAAGGTTAAAGACCACTGGATTGTCGATCAAGTTCCGGCCGGTCGAGCTGGGCAAAATGCTCCTGTTGCAACCGCGACCCTGCTTGGAGCTGCTGATGACCGCGGTGTGCTCAATGTGGGAGGAAGACTAGGAGCTGGCCATGGCCCGCAGGCAGTGCGCCAAATGCTCTCGACATTCTTATTAGGAATAGACGGATCCCTCCAAAAAATCACACTGGCCTACGGCCACGACATTACGCTTGGAGCGACAATCGAATCAGGTCACCAAGAAATGAGACGTTGCGTCAAGAGCTCATTAATTGCTCATGAGTATCCCATCGTTTTAGGAGGAGGGCACGATTACGGTTATCCTCACGTGGCTGGTGCCCACGACGCGTTTAATGGGCGCATAGCGTTAATAAATATAGATGCACATCTTGACGTCAGACCTCCCTCTTCTGAGGGGATCACAAGCGGGTCTCCATTTTATCTTGCACTAGAAGAACCTGTGGTAGCGGCTGAGAACTTCGTCGAGTTCGGGATCCAAGAACATTGCAATGACGAGAGCTACCACCGTTACCTGGTTGAGAAGCGAGCGAAGGTCATGCGCCTTGATGAAACCCGCCAAAAAGGCGGAGTTGCGTTTAACTTTGAAAAACTTATCAGTACGCTGGCACGAAAGAATCTCAAGATCGTCGTAAGTTTTGATGTCGATGCCGTACAGATGGCCCATGCTCCAGGAGTATCAGCGCCGCAAAGCGAAGGTTTTACTTCAGAGGAATTCCTAGCGATGGCGAGGATCTGCGGAGAGAGTTCGGCGGTAGCCACGATCGGTTTTTTCGAGCTTGCCCCGCCTTTAGACGAAAACCAGAAAACAACGCGGCTTGTGGCGACCGCGATTCACCGTTATTTGTCTGCGCTTAGCCGGCGTTTTGACCCGACCGCCCACCAGAAGAACGTGAGCCCCGTGCGCCGCTTGTTGAAGCGACGGAAGTAGGATTCATGGACTGAAGCCTTTGCTGAACTGAGGCAAGATGGTCGAAGATGCATGATCCATTTCGCGAGCTGACCAATTCTCGGGAACTCGCAGCGAGTTGATTGATCTCCTGCATGATGACATGGAAAACGCGGTAAGATTCCGCATTGCGGGCCGCTTCGACAGATCCATTGATGGCAAGCAGGCGTATCTGAACGAGCATCTCATCTAAGTTTGAAGACTTCTGATGGACAGCATCGACATTGCGAGAGAGCTCGTCGAGTGAAGCGCCAATCTCGGTTGAAAGCGTTTGTATTGATGAAAGTTGGCCTCGAACGGCGTTCTGAAAATCTTCCCCGCTTCCACTCTCCCTTGAATCACCTGCAGCATCGTCAAGGGCCCTGGTCCAAAACCATCCGAATGCAAAGAGCAGGAAAAATCCATATGCACCGATAAGCAGGGCCGTATTTTCCCACTCGCGGATGTCATCTCGAACATAAGACGTAACTTGAAGTGCGGCAGTATTTCGCGAAGGCAAGACATAAAAAGTACGCGCCCATCCTTCAGCTTCGTCGGTTACCGTCCAACCGCGAGGGCGGTTTTTCAAAACCTCAAAAATCCGTCGCTCGGCTTCGGCGTCAACTGCGCCATCGAGCACCACATTCACGCGATGGTAAGGAAATTGTCTACGCGTTTCCCTTAGAGCAAGCCAATAAGGCGAATTTGCCACCGAGTTTGCCTCCGTCAATTTGGAGGCTTCGGTTTTAGACGCACCATCGGCCTTGGGTTCGATATTAGATTCGACCGAAGCATCGGCTGCGGAAGCACTCTGAGCCGCAGGTTTCCGAGAACGCTCTACGGTCTGCAGATAAGCGGTATACACCTTGTTGTGATGCCGAATCGCGGTATCCATCACCTGGCGACGCGCGAGCATCCCGACGCAGTATAAAGTGACGTTTCCCATCAACAATGCGAACAAAAACAGCTTCACAAAACGCTTTCTCGTCCAAAAGCGCGTGATCGTTCTCATTAAAGATGCTTTTGAGGCTTCTGCCCGCATTGGAAACACCAGCTCCCTTCAAGGCTCCTATCGACGAGATCTTCTTGGAACTAAAGGGAAAATCTTACCTCTTCAGCCCCTGTGTCTTTTAGTCGAAACAATTCGTGGAGGATCTTCAACAATGAGCAAAAAAGACGTCGGAAACACGGAAGGCCGAGTCATCAACTTCAGCAAGGCAAGAGAAGCCAAGATCGAAGAGCGCCGCAGGAAGTACGAGCGCATCTTATTCAAACACATCCTCGGTGTATATTGCGTAGCCGAGGGAAAAGGACTGCAAGCAGTAGAACTTGTTGATGTGAGCGAAGAGGGCCTAAGCTTTCAGCTGCCCCACAATTCAAAAAGCCTTGAAAACATCGAGGCCAATACCCCGGTTACGTTTCGATTCTACTTCAGCCAAGAGACTTTTTTGCCGATCACGGTCAAGATTCAACATGGCCGAGATTGCATTGAAAACGGCCAGAAGTACGTTCGCTTCGGTACGCAAGTCGACACGACTTCTCAAAGCTACGAAACCTATAAGCTGTTTGTGATGTTTCTTTCAAAGTATGCTGAAACGTCGCAACAAGACACGGGTGATCTGAAGTTCTTTTTCTTTTAGTATCAAAAACTTACAAGTTCTTGTCACACAGAAACCAAGGCTGTGCTAAACAGTAATGTACTGAATTCAGATGGATAATATAGTCGAATTCTTACTCTACATGCAGGGGCCTGTTCCTTACATCGCGGCATTCACCGTGCTGTTGCTGTGCGGCTTAGGTCTTCCAATTCCAGAAGACATCACCCTCTTTGCCATGGGCCTTCTGTCTTACTATGGCTTGGTAGATTTCAAGCTGAGCATCGTGGTTTGCATGGTCGGCGTTCTATTCGGTGACTCTGTCATCTACTTTATTGGGCGAAAGTACGGATTAAAACTCACCCAGCGGGGGATATTCGCAAAGGTTCTGCCCCCTGACCGCATGGAACGTGTCAGAGAAATGTTCTTGAAGTGGGGGAATAAAGTGATTTTCGCCGCACGGTTCATGCCTGGCCTTCGCGCTCCGACTTATTTTTCGGCCGGCACGTTGCACCTTCCCTTTCGCATTTTCTTCTTTTATGACGGATTGGCTTCTATCTTGTCAGTACCTCTGCTGGTCGGGGTCGTGTACTACTTCGGCGATCACGTTGACCGGGTAATTCAAGTTGCTCGCCAAGTGCAAAACGGCATTGTCTTTCTCATACTGGCGATCATTGCTGTTTTTGTCATCAAACACAAAATCGCCAAACGCAAAAAGCCTTAAGAGCTCGTTGCAAAATCAAGCCCGACGTCTTTTCTTCGGAAAGAAAATCCTTCGCAACGCCGTCCACGCAACGCAATCTTTGGGAGTCAAAGCAAGTCTCACTGACTCGAAGATAAGCCAAAGCACATAAATCAACAGCACGGCCTCGTGCGAGGATGACATGATGAACTGAGCGAGCCAAAGAATGAAAAGCCCCACAGCTTCATAGTCACGAATCTTCAGATCGGCCAAAAAGACAACCGCAAGAGCAGACTGAGCGATCGTCAACAAAAGCTCCAGGCGTTGAAATTCGGTGAGTTCGATCGTAAAAAGATGGCCGGCGCTTAAACTAAAAATGAGAGGAACCAATCCCGCAAGCAACGTCCATTGGCTCGTCACCGAAGACAACATATTGACTATCGCAAGCGGTACCTTGCGAGCCTGGCGCGCCCAACCAAATGCCGTCACTTTCTCTGGAAACTCGGAGGCCACAGGAGCAACCCATTGGATGAAAACGAACTCACTAATGCCGATGCTGAGAGCCGCGACTTTAAGCGACTCGACAAAAGGATGCGCGGTAAAATAGAGCAAAACCCCGCCAAACAGAAATAACCCAAGGGCCGAGAGCTTCTGCGCCCCACTAGGCAGCTTCAAGATCTTCCGAACGACCCAAGGCTCTCCTGCTTCGTCATGTTCCGCTTGTGGCGGAGTGACTCCATGTTTTCGTTCTTGGTTGAGCATCCAAAAATAGAAGACGTAAAACCCGCAGAGAATAATGCCGTCATAGGCGCTCCAGGTTTTCTTGCCCCAGATCACCAGAAAATAAATTACGGGAATCGCAAGTCCCGCAGCCTCAACCGCAAAGGACTCTGGAAGAGTAACCGAGCGCACCGTGATATTTTTTTTTCGCTGCGAGAACCAATGTATGAAGAAGATCATCGGCCATCCCAGTCCCATGAGCAACCGCAGGCTGCCGGTGAGATTGGCAAGAGCAAGATGCGAGTCACGGCTCCATGCGATGGTCGCTTCTACCGCAAATTCGGGAGAGGTCTGCAGCCAGGCAAGCACTGCAAGAGCAATTCCCGCCGAGAGATGCACCGCTGTTACTTCAGCCGCCCAACCAATAACGATGGCGGCAAACATCAAGAGTGGAAATGTCCAGAGTAAGGTAAGCATTTCATGTTCTTTCGCTTAAAGAAGGTTGTTTGGCAAGCTCTTGAGGGCATGGCTCTTCATAAATTGAAAGGAATCGTGTGAAATCTCGCCCTGATTTGTTACAAGCAAGCAGACTCACTTATTTTATCTTTGGTCTCGTAGTGTAATGGATAACATGGCACCCTCCGAAGGTGCAGATACAGGTTCGATTCCTGTCGAGACTACCAGCTTTCTGTGAATAAAGCCGCACATAGTGGCTTCTTCGCCGCACAAGATGAATGAAGCCGACACGATCGTTCACATAAGCGGCCGAACCTATGTCCCACACATTTTTAATCAAACAAGAATCATTGTAATGGCACTCGGTCGCACGTCCAGTCAAAGAAAAATCTCTTAATGTAATAAAGAATAGGCGACCAGCCTTTTACTGGCACTCTCATTGCTTTCTTGTTTGCTGGGAGGCCACTATGCTTGGAAAGAAGAAGGCAGAAATTCCAGAACCAGACTATCACCGAGAACCTCAAGAAGAGCCCGGATCCCCAGGATCGATCGAGCAACATCTCGACATGATCGAAAACGGACCCCTTCGAGGAGACGAAATCTTGCACACACATGGCTCGGCTGCCCC
>JBFMCE010000031.1:0-38890 GCA_040754655.1 Bdellovibrionota bacterium
TTGGCTTTGTTGAAATGTCTTCTGATGCTGAAGCTCAAGACGCGATCGCGAAGTTCAACGGCGCTGATTACGAAGGCCGTCCTATGACTGTTAGCGAAGCGAAGCCAATGGCTCCACGTGAAAATCGTGGCGGCGGTGGTGGTGGTCGCGGTGGTTTCGGCGGCGGCGGCGGCGGTGGCCGTGGCGGTTTCGGTGGCGGCGGACGCGGTCGTTACTAATCCCCAACCCTAAAAGATCATAAAAGTTCTTATATTCATAAACAGGCACGCGACACGAATCGTGGGGCGTGCCTGTTTTTTTAAAGCAAGGAGTGCTCAATTGGCAAAAGAAGACCTCATTCGAATTGAAGGAAGGATTTCAGATTCTTCCGGTGGCGGAACCTACAAAGTGTTGCTTGAAAATGGCGTCACTATCTTGGCTAAGCTTTGCGGCAAAATGAAACGATTCAACATACGCGTCATCGTAGGAGACAGAGTGACCGTAGGAGTTTCACCCTATGATGCTTCTCACGGACTCATTTTACACCGACAAAAACTCTAACACGTATTAAGCCGGGCTGTCTTTCAACGTAGAGTAAAGATCAGAAAGCTCTTTAAGCGCGTCCTCGGACGGCATGAAGGATTCGCTATCCAAGCCGTGTTGTTTCATGATGGAAGATATCCTTGGTTCTGACTGAGGATATTTCCTTAACATAAAAAAAACCTGTTGATCCCAACGGTCCAGTAGCCTCTTTTCGGGCGTCGATTCTTCTTTGAACTTTTTTCTCTTTTGAAACATGTCGTAATCGTATCTAACTTGCGGCCAGTTGTCGATTACACAGAAGAAATCGATTTTAAGACGAGACTCTTTTGCCTAATGGGCGATGCGTCATATGAACTTTCAAAAAAAGCGACCTCGCCTAGGGATACTTTGCCCAAGACAAGGTCGCTTTTTCCTATCTCTGAGGAAATGCATTCTACAATCAGAACGCTCAAACCTTGAGTATCTAGTTCACGACAACTTGCTTCACGACGGCAGAAGGGGCCGTTTTAGCAACAAGCCGAGAAATCTCGCGCCAGAGTGGGCGCTCTTCAGGCGTTACCAAGCTAACAGCTTGCCCTTCTGCTCCAGCTCGCGCAGTACGGCCGATTCGATGGATATAATCTTCTGCCACCATTGGGAGATCGTAATTGATGACATGAGCGATATGAGGAACGTCAATTCCCCGAGCAGCGATATCCGTAGCCACCAAGATCCTGAACTTTCCTTTTCGAAAACCCTCAATCGCATCGATACGCTGCCTTTGAGTGCGATCGCCGTGGATGCGATTTGCTCGATAACCCGCTTCACATAGAAATCGCGCCAATCGATCCGTTCGCCTCTTCGTCCTGGCGAAAATGATCACCGAACCCTCACGCGCATTCAGCTCATCAACCAGTTTGTCGTTCTTCGCATTTGAGGTCGTCTGAATCATCGACTGAACGATGTTTTCAGCGGGTTGAGAGACGGGTCCGATCGAGATTTTCACCGGATCCTTCAAGTACTTCGCGGCAAGCTTTTGTATATCGTTCGGAAGAGTGGCTGAAAAAAGCATTGTCTGCCTGCTCTTCGGCAAGAAACGCAGGATCTGACCGAGCTGAGGAGCAAATCCCATGTCTAACATGCGATCCGCTTCATCAAGCACCAAAATCTCAGCGCTTGAAAGAGAAACAGTGCCTCGACGTAAGTGGTCGACAAGGCGGCCCGGGGTCGCCACGAGGATGCGTGGCCTCTTCGACAAGGTCCGAATCTGCTGATTCATCGCTGCCCCGCCGATAAGCACGCATCGGGTAAGTTGTTGAGTATTGCGGGTCAATTGCCCCAAAACCTCATCGATTTGAAGGGCCAATTCTCGGGTAGGCGCCAAGATAAGAGCCGTCTTTCGCGAGACCTTTAACAAGTTTGAGATCAAGGGAATGCAAAAAGCCGCGGTTTTACCGGTGCCTGTTTGCGCGCAACCCATGAGGTCGCGATTCATCAGACCAACGGGAATCGCCTGCTCCTGGATCGGAGTCGGAGTGATATAATTCATTGCCGCAAGAGCGCTCTCAAGAGGCTGCGGAAGGGACAAATCTTTAAAATTTAACATATCAGGAATTTTTCTTTTCAGACTTTCTGCCTGTGCAGAATAAGTCCGTGTGAGAGTCATAGGAAGACAGGCGCCAATTGAGCGCCTCTTAATGACGTGAATCTGACGGTGCACCCCTATCTCTTGATAAGGGTGCACGAAAGATCAACTAGATTAAATCGAGCTGGATTTACTTAGTAACGTCCGCCGCGAAAACCGCCGCTGCCGCCGCCGAAACCCCCACGATCATTGTTGCGTGGGCGTCCGCCACCGAAGCCACCACGATTTTCACGTGGAGCCATGGGACGAGCTTCGTTTACGGTCATTGAACGGCCTTCGTAATCAGCGCCGTTGAACTTCGCGATCGCGTCTTGAGCTTCAGCATCAGAAGACATTTCAACAAAGCCAAAGCCTTTGCTTCGACCCGTATCGCGATCTGTGATGACTTTTGCAGATTCAACAGTGCCAGCTTGAGCAAAGATATGCTCAAGTGACGATTCGTCCGCGGAAAATGGTAGATTACCAACAAATAGTTTCTTACCCATGAAAACCTCCTTAAGGCTAGGCAGCTACTCAAAGAGGCCAGGAGCACCATGCTTCGAACTCTTACAAGTCAGCGTAAACTATAACGGCGTCACTTTAACAGATTCCAGACTAAATAGATAGGCATTTTGGGGTGGCCGTTCCCTCGTCTGGAGCAGATCGACCGACCATCCGTTGTTATGCTCTGCATCCATTTTTAGCCTGCTTTGCGCTTAGTTTTTGCAAGAACTTGTTTGTGTAAAATGGGGGATTTTCATGAAAGAGGAAGCTTCTACCAGGGCCTTGTTAAAGGCTCCTGCCATCAGAAGAAGACTTAAATTCTGGAGGCACCAATGGGTTGCGGTTCCCCTCCTGTTGGCGATCCCTATTTTAGCCGTATCCGGGGTTTTTGGAGAAAAGTCTTGGGAACTCACTCAGATGAAAAACGACGTTCGCATCAGGGTGAAGTATCCGGAACGTTTCCGTTACAATCAACTTCAACCAATTGAGGTCGTGGTTGAAAACTTGGCGAATACGACGTTGAAAGACGTCGAGGTCAGATTTGACACGGCCTATATCAATAAATTTTCAAATGTAAGCTTCATACCTGAACCGCATAACGCCTATCGCATCAAGCTCAACACGCTTGGTCCCAAAGAACAGCAAGAAATTGCCGCCGAGATCCAAGCCAAAGACTACGGAAAACACGCAGGTTCAGTGGAAGTTCTCGCCGAGGGCGCAGTCTTGGCCAAGGTAGACATCTCTACGATCGTATTTCCGTAATTTTAATGAGGTTCTTATGGAGACAGTCCTTCGAGTCCTTATCATCTATGCCTTTATTACAATTGTCCTGCGCATTCTCGGGAAGCGAGAGCTCTCAGAGCTTTCACCGTACGAGCTCGTAATGGTCATGCTCGTCCCAGAACTCGCTACCCAAGGGCTCAACCGCAACGACTACTCGATCACGAACTCCATCATCGGAATTTCAACCCTCCTGAGCCTTGTATTCTTGAATTCCGTCCTGACTTACAGGTTCAAGAAGATAAGCGAAGCCATCGAAGGAGCGCCTTCAATTCTTTTTCACGATGGAAAATTTTTTGAAGATACGATGCATCGGGAACGCGTTTCAGCTGATGAGATCATCAGCGAAATGCACTCGGCAGGCATTGAGACCCTGGGCGAGTTGAAATGGGTGATACTAGAGCCGGACGGGAAGCTATCATGCATTCGAAAAGAAAATCAGAACTCCACGAGACTTGAAAATATCGGAGCCTAAATAAAGCCAATGCTTCATTTCTGCGCGCCACCCCGGGCTGCCTGCCGCTCTTCCGCATCGAGCTGATTGTAGCGATTCCTTTCCGTAAGATAGCGGGCATCAAGTTGATCGAGGGCTCGCTGTTGTTTTTCGACCTCTTTTTGATGGGCTTCGATTTTTGAAAGCAATTGCTGATGCTGCGTTCTTGAACTGGCGAGCTGTTGCCGCAATTGATCACGTCGCTCAACCTGCCTCGTCGCCTGCTCTTCTCGCGCCCTTCGGTTCAGGTCCGCAGCGACGGCTTGATCGACCAGTTCATTCTCTAATGCAGAGGCCCTGTCGAGCTCTCGGTTGTATTGTCCTACCACGTCATCCATTCCGACAATGACGAGGTTAGCTTGGTTCGCAGCTTCAATTTCCTCTCGCAGCTTTGCCGCATTAGATCGTACATTCTGAAGCTGGCGTTCGGTTTCAGAAACTCTTCGCATCAGATCGAGGTCAAGGCTATGAGATTGCGTGCTTGATTCCTCAAGATTCTCGGCGGCCCGCCATTCCTGCTGTCGAAGCTGCTGCTCAAGGCCTGCAATCGTTATTTCTTGTTGTTGCAGCTGCTCAAAGAGCGCTTGATGCTCTTCAACGCGCTTCTCGACCAGTTGATGCTGATCAGCAAGCTTTTGATCGAGCTCCTCGACGACTTTTTCTTGCGCTTCAAGCGCTTGAGCGTCAATGGCTGCCGACGTCAAAGCAAGGGCGTGAATGGCCGCCAAGAGCATGAAATACAACGTCAAACCATCATCCTCTGCGTTTCAGAGCTCACGACAAGCATCGCTGTTCGCAAAATAATTTGAACACCGCTCAACGCCTTCGAAACAGGACAAGTATTTTTAACCTCTTCGGCCATTCTCTGGAACATTTCCGCTTCAATTCCCGGGATGCTGCCTTCCGTTCTGATCTCTATCTTTGTCAGTGCAAACTCGCCATCTTGAGTTTTATCGAGGAAGACCTGCGCATAGCTGTGAATCCATTCGGGCACAAAACGCTCTTTCGTCAGCCGAGCAGCAAGAGCCATCGAGAAACAACTCGCCAAGGCTGACGCTATCAATTCCTCGGGATTCGTACCCACACCCGATTCAAAGCGAGAAGCAAAAGAAAAAGGCCCGAACACCTGACCGGTGGCCGATTTGAATTCTCCTCTCCCGTCTCTTAACTTGCCATACCAACGTGCTTCAGCCATTTGCTCAACCATAAGATCTAACCTCCATTTCCAAGAGAATCTTACGATGCAATGGAAGTGCCGATTCCCTCGGTCAAACGAACAGCAATTTTTAATTTAAAATTATCCGAGACGGAAAGCCTTCATGAGTTTTGCTGAAATAGGATTCTCAATCTTGCGCGAAGCCGCGATAAGATAGATCTCTTCTGAAATGCCCTGCAACTTTCCAAGTTCGAACAGTTCCTGACGTTTTGTCAGTTCGAGGGCCGCGACTTCCGGTACTGCGATTAAACCAATACCCTCACTGCCCAAAAGCTTCTGAATCGCCGTGTCTTGGGTCTCAGCGATCATATTGAGCTGCATGCGAGATGCTTGAAAATAGTGTTCAAGATCGTGACGCAATTTGCTATGGCGGGTCGGAAGAATAAATGGCTGCCCATTGAGAGAGCTCGGGAAATCTTTCTTGAGTTCTTTATACTTCGAAGCGCCGCAGACCGAGATCGGCAACCGCGCGATCATGCGCGAGAGCACACCGGACGCCTCTGTGACCGACGGCACGTAGTTGGCCAATACGAGATCGATTCGATGCAAGAGAAGCTCTCGCAAAAGCTCGTCTCCTTTGCCTTCCAGTATTGAGACTACGCAATCACCTAGTCGGTAGGCCTCTTTAGCCAGCTCAAGGGCGATGTGTTTTGGGACGCTATCGAGGGCCCCGACCTGTACATGAATCTTATTGGGTTTGATTTGATCGTGCAGCACCTCGACCATCTCCGAACCCAGGCGGAAGACCTCATTCGCGTACTCAAGCGCGATTCGACCCGCTTCGGTCAAGATGAGCTTCTTATGAAACCTCTCGAAGAGCTTGATATCGAGCGAATCCTCGAACTGCTTTAACTGCGAGCTCAGGGTAGGTTGCCCTAGTTTCAACTTTTGAGCAGCTTTCGCAATGCTGCCCTCGGTGGCAATTACCTTGAAGTAATACAAATGATGGTAGTTGATTTGAGGGCTCATTCAGGCCTGACGCGCCAAACTGTGAGGCTGATACACATCGCTACTACCGTGAACGCCGCCATTAAAAAGAAGACCTGAGACCATCCGCTTCTCACGACCAAGGTCGCCACGCCGATTCCGGACAAAGTCGCGGCAAGGTACCCCACCCCGTCGAGAAGCCCTGCAGCGGTTCCCGCCGTTTTCTGCCCCCCGAAATCGAGTGCGACGACCCCGCCAACCAGCGAATAAGGGCCCAAGAGAAAGAATCCTACTCCGCCAATGAGAAGCATCGCCGTATTCGAAAGAGTGAACCATTGGCCAAAAAGCATGGAAGCTTTTTCAGACAACTCTGAAACAAAGGCAAGCCCCAACAAGGAAACCAGAAGGCCAACCATCAAACCAAACATGACCGGGGCGCGCCGGCCCGAAAGGAAGCGGTCAGAGAACCAACCCGCGAAAAGCGTACCCACGCATCCCAGAAGAGGGAATACGGCTGATTTGAACGCCGATGAACTCGCGCTCAGGCCCATTTGAGAGAAGTAGGCGGGAACCCACACATTGAAGCATTCTCGCAAAAGGGTAAGCATGAAAGAAAGCGATAACATCACGAGGAATTGTTTCTTCTTCAATAGAAAACGAAATCGGCCAAGATAGGTAAGTCCATCGTGCACAGCCACTGCGGTGTCTTTTGGATTCTTAACCGGCAGACTCGGCTGATCTGAAAGATTCTTTGAAGGGTTGTCTTGAATGAACGGATAAATCAACAAACCAATCACCGCGAGCGTCGCGGCCGGCACGATGAAGAGTCCCTGCCAACCCACTCCTTTCGAGAGAAGAAAAGCCGCGAACAATGCCGCGATCACGCCCCCGAACTGGTAGCTGATCGCCATGAACCCCATGGCCGTTCCGTAACTCTTTTTTGGAAACCAGCGCGACATTACGTTGACCAAGCCCCCCCACCCCATCGACTGGAAAAAGCGATTGATCGACCAGCAGATGATAAAAAAAGTAATAGCGGTGCCATTGCTAAAAAGAGCAGAGAGCGCGGCGCTCCCAAACAGGCCTATGAAAAAAACTTTCTTCCCCCCCAAACGAGAATCCGCCAACCCGCCCGTCAATACCTTTCCTACCGCATAAGCCAAGGTGCCGGCGCTTGCGATCCAACCAAACTCAATGGTCCCGAGTCCCATCGAATCTTTCATGGGGATGTAAGCCACGCCCAGGTTCTGGCGGCACAGGTAATAAGCAGAATAACCAACCAAGAGCGCTAGAAAAACGGCAAGCTGCCGC
Source organism: Bdellovibrionota bacterium (assembly GCA_040754655.1). Taxonomy (GTDB): domain Bacteria; phylum Bdellovibrionota; class UBA1018; order UBA1018; family UBA923; genus JBFMCE01. Next base: position 7,357 of record JBFMCE010000031.1, read on the forward strand.
GGAATGAAGCCGGTGGACACCTTATTTGCTTTGACCCGCTTGGATTCGCGAATGGAGCCGATCTCGACTGACTCAATGTTTTCCATTTATGTCCCTTTCGCCATTGACCAATTGAGTTGCCGACATGAATTCTTCCTTTTCACCAAAGGATCACTATTTCAGAAATGAACGGTCTGTCATCCAAAGGTTTTTTAGGTTTTTGTTAGCGCGTGAGAAGGGCTTAATCCGGGGTCTTGGCCCGAATCCTGAATACAAAAATCTCACTTATGAAAGTGTTCGTGATCCTAAACAAAAATGCGGGGTTACTGAAGAAGGGAGAAGGTTTCAAACCCGAGATAGGCGCGGCGCATGAAATCACTTTTTGCGTGTGCTCTTCTAAGAAGGACTTGCCACCCCTGATCGACCGGGCGATCAAGCGTGGCGTGGATGTCATCGTTGCCGGCGGCGGAGATGGGACGATTTCAGAAACTGTGAACCTGATCTCTGTTTATGCGCAAAAACCTAGCCTGGGCATCATACCCCTTGGTACTGGCAATGATTTAAGCCGCTCTTTCGGCATTCCTCTTGATCCCGTTGAAGCCTTGAACCTTATCCTCGACGAACAAGCAAGCCAGGGCCGCCTTATCGATCTTATTCATGTTCAAGCGCTAGGCGAAACAAGGCTATGCGTCAACCTGGCTTCGGGCGGTTTAGCAGGGGAAATCGAAAAAACCATCGACGATCCCCTCAAACAACGCTGGGGGCAACTTGCCTATGCGCGCGCCGCACTTTCAGTGGCAAACCATATCAAAGAATTCAAAGTTCAACTGACCATTGACGAAAATCCAGCCCTTTGTCTCTCTACGTTAAATGTCATCGTCGCCAATGGCAAGGCCGCCGGCGGCGGTTTCGAGGTGGCGCCGCATGCAAGCCCCGTGGATCATAAACTCGATGTAGTGATTGTTCACCCTGCGGCTCGAATGCAACTCGCTTTAACTCTCGCCCAATTGCTCGGCGGGGATTATACACAGAGCGAAAATGTAACGCATTTCAAAGCCCGAAAGATCAAGATCGACTCTGACCCTCAGATGGATTTCAACATCGATGGTGATCTTTTCAGCCCCACTCCGCTTGAATTTTCAGTCATCCCCAATGCCTTACGCATCATCACAAAAAAAGAAAATAAAGCTCCCGCCGCCGCTTAAGCTCTCGGATGCTGAAAGAGGTTACAGATCGAAACTCTTGATGTAGGGTCTTTCACCATCATGAAACAAACCACGACAATCCTCTTGCTTCTACTCGCGTTGACTTTGATCTCAGCCTGCACATCAGTTCGCGTTGACATGCCCGCGAATCGCTTTGAATCGCCCGAAACCAATGGGGCGCTGCTCAAAGGCCATATCGAACCTGCTGCTCTTCAGGGAATCAATGAGGTTGTGCTGGTAGAGGATTACACGCGACGCCCGCCTCGGAACGACACGCCTGAATTCAGCGAGTCCGACTACGCGTATCGATTCAGCGCAGGCATAGGAGTGCTTGAACGGCTTGACGTCGATTTGCGCGTACATGAGGAATCACCAACAATGCTTGGCGTGAAGTATCAGTTTTTAGGCGAACCGCGCGCAAAGGAAGTCTCTTCGGATTTCAAGCTTGCCGTGAGCGCCGGGGCGGGGGCGGGGAACCGCAAAGGTTCATCGACCGACACTCTTTTCACTCAGTCTGGCCAGTATGATGTTGATTTCCTCGCTTTTGACCTTGCGGTCATCCTTGGATATCGCCTGACACCAGCGATTCTTTTTTACGGCGGTCCCTTCGCCTACTGGCTTGATGCCGACGGCGAAATCGCTCAGCCCGCAGCCGGAGGCACGACCTATCCTCTTGATGGTTCGGGTAGAGAGTTTGGAACGAACCTCGGAGTTCAATTTGACTTGGGTCCCCTTCTGATCAAGCTCGAGGAAGCGTGGGCCATGGCCCAGTTCGGAGTGCATAAACGCGCTCATTACCACACGGGGTTGTTGCTCGGTTTTCAATGGTGAAAATTCAATAAATTCTTGAGGCCACCTTTTCTTTATCCTATTTTCAAATTTTCATTTGAAAATATTGTACACCCATTTTAACGTTGGCTTATGAAAACCACTGCCGAAAATCAGCAGCGAACGCGTCTCCATCTTGGACGGGGCCGCCCACCCAAACGAGCGAGTTCCGGGGTTCATTCGCCCGACCAAACCAGGACCTTGTTGCTCAAGGCGGCGAAGAAGCTTTTCGCCAGCCGCGGTTATGACGGGACCAGCGTGAAAGAATTAGCCGAAGAGGCCAAAGTGAACGTCAGCTTGGTAAGTTATCATTTCGGCGGCAAAGAGGGGTTGTTTAGGGCATGCATTGATCAGTTCGCGCGATCGCGCCTGGAAGTCGCTCAAAGATTGTTGCTGCCCCCGGCCTCGCAGGAAGAGTTTCGAATACGACTGCAGATGTTTGCCGATGAGCTCCTGAATTATTTCGTTGAAGAGCCCGAACTCACGAAAATCATTCAACGAGAATGTGAAAACGACTGGCCGATCGTCGAGGATATCTTTCAAAAAACCCTGCTCAAGGCATTTGAGAAATTAGTGGGTTTTTTGGCTGCGGCGCAGAAGAAAGGAATCGTGAGACGAAACCTCGATCCCGCAACGGTCACCATTCTCATCATCGGAGGGATGACCCATTTCGCGCGCACTGAGACCTTGAGCAAGAAGTATTTCGATCGCACGCTGGGTTCTTCAGCCTATAGGGAACAAGTTCGGGAAACAATTGTATCGGTCGTCTTAAACGGTATTACTAGATAAAAAAAACTGACTAGCCAGAGAATTACACCTATGCCAACTCTTCATCTCTTGACGAATACGCGTATCGCCCTCGCCACCGGCTTTTTCTTGATGCTATCGTCCCTCATTGCGAATGCTGACGTTTTGACCCTTGAAAGCTACCTCAAGCAAGTGAGGTCAAAACACTCTGGATACCGGGCTGCCTCTGAAGCAAGTACAGGAGCCGCCCTGCGGTCTGAAGAAGGATCACTCCTCTTGGCGCCGACCCTTTTCGGAAATGTTCAACGCTCTTCAGATGAACGACAGACCTTGAATCCCCTGTTTCAAGGCAACACGACGAAGATCGCGAATTACAGCCTTGGGGTCAGCAAGCTCACCACGTTTGGTTTGCAGGCGAGGCTATTCTACGAAACAATCCATACCGAAGTCATAGGCGCGAGTCCCGCTTTCATCACGGAACCAAGGTTTTATGACACCAGGCCAGTGCTCGAGCTCAGCCAATCGCTATGGCGAAATTTTTTCGGCGCGGAGACCCGAATTACCCAGGAGCGCCTTGAAGCGCAGGCATTGGCGACGAGCTACAATGAAAGCTTCAGGGCCAAGCAGATCTTATCAAGAGCCGAAACGGCTTACTGGCGGCTCGTGCAGGCTCGAGATGTTGTGAAGGTTCAAACCGAAAGCGTTTCACGCGCCAGGGCGATGCGAGAGTGGGCGGCCAGGCAAGCCCGCATGCAACTTGCCGACCGTTCAGATCTCTTGCAGGCCGAAGCGGCGCTCAAGGTAAAGGAGCTGGATCTGCGAGCGGCGCACGACGAACACAGGTTGGCTTCGCAAGATTTCAACTCAGTCCGGGGAATTGAAAAAGACGAGGTAGACGACACGCTTGCGAGCCTGAGCGCGGTTCAGCCGGTCGACACCGGGGCACCCGAAAGAACTGAGATGCGTGATGACGTCAGAGCGGCAAACGAACTTCGCCGCGCCACCGCCGCGTCTGCCGAGATCGGCCTGCAACGCGCCTCTCCCACCCTCGAGGTCTACACCACCCTCTCGCTCAATGGGCGTGACCAGCGATTCTCAAGCTCATCATCGGAGGCGTTTTCGACGAAACACCCTTGGACGATCGTAGGCTTGCGATTCAGCGCGCCCCTTGACCTTGGAACTACATTTGCGACCCGTGCCGGTTACGTTCGCGAACGAGATGCCGCTGATCTCGATTTTGAGCGACGCCGTTTTGAACAGGATGAAGAATGGCGAAATCTCAATCGAAGGCTTCAAGAAGCGAAAGAACGCCTTAAACTCGCTCAAAGCATCGAGGATGCTCAAAAAGAAAAACTTGATAACGAACGCTCACGGCACCGTCGCGGCCGGACTACCACTTACCAAGTCATCTTGTTCGAACAAGATTACGCGACGGCGCAGATCTCTCGAATTCGCAATCAAGGTGAAATCCTTCAACTCATCGCTCAAATGAAGACCTTTGGGAGTCTATTGTGAACCTTGCAACTTTATCGATTCGTCGACCCATATTCATCACGTGCGTAGTCATCGTGATGCTGTCGGTAGGCTACCTCTGCCTTAAGAGGCTTCCGGTCGATCTCTTCCCCGACGTCACCTTTCCAGTCGTGACGGTGACGACTCAATACCGTGGCGCCGGGCCTTCTGAAGTTGAAACGCAAATTTCAAAAGTCCTTGAAGAAGAGATCAGCACGCTTCCGGGAATCAAAACCTTAAGCTCGGTGAATAAAGAAGGCTTCAGCACCGTCATCGCGGAATTTTCCTTAGAGACCGACGTGAAATACGCCGAACAGCAAATTCGCGACCGCGTAGCCTCGGCGAAAAGAAAACTTCCGGATGACATTGAAGAACCCGTCATTCGGCGCATTGATCCCGCGGACCAGCCGATCTTGATCTTAGCCTTCTCGGCCGACCTCCCACCTGGAAAGCTCTTTGAGTTGGCGGATGACTTCGTAAAACCGAAGCTCGAACAGGTGAATAAGGTGGGCTTGGTTGAGATCGGCGGAGGCCGCGAACGTGAAATTCACGTCGAGCTTGATCGAGAAAAACTAAAGCTCTATGAAGTTTCGGCGACCCAGGTCGCCACGCAAATCGCGTCAGCCGGAGAAAATATCCCGGCCGGGAAACTCAGCCAAGACAAGCAAGAAACCGTTTACCGCACTCTGGGTGAATTCAAGTCAATCAAAGACATCGAAAAGACGGTGGTAAACTTCATGGGAAACGATGTTCCCGTGACAGTGGCCGAATTAGGGAAGGTAACCGACAATCTCGAGGATGAAAGGTCGCGGACTTACGTCAACGGCAAACGGGCGTTGACGCTGATGCTTTTCAGGCAATCGGGATCGAACACGATTTCAGTGGTTGAAGGGGTGTACAAGAGGGTCTCCGACATCAATAAAGAGCTCGCCTCAATGCCCGGCGACGGGAAAGTCGAAATCGTTAGAAACGCGGCGAAATTCATCCGCGCGAACGTCGATGACGTCAAAGAAGCGATCATGATCGGCATTGGGCTGACGATATTGGTCGTATTCTTCTTCCTCGGCAGCGGAAGATCGACCATCATCACGGGTCTCGCGCTCCCGAACTCGCTTCTCGGCGCGTTTATCCTGATGGCTGCGATGGGATTCACCATCAACGTCATGAGCCTGCTTGCCTTGAGCTTGGCGGTCGGATTGCTCATCGATGACGCGATCGTCGTGCGCGAGAATATCTTTCGTCACGTCGAAATGGGAAAAACGCCGGTTCAGGCGTCAATCGATGGAACGAAGGAAGTCACTCTCGCCGTCGTGGCTACGACGCTCACCGTGATCGCCGTGTTCGGACCGATTGGTTTCCTGCAGGGGGTGGTGGGCCAGTTCTTCAAACAATTCGGTCTCACGATTTGTTTCGCGATGGCCATCAGCTTGTTCGATGCGCTGACCATGGCGCCCATGCTCTCTGCTTTTTTTGCGGGAACGACTCATGGGATAAGCGACAAGGGCCTGTGGGGCAAAACGGCAGGCAGGGCTCTCAGAAAATTTGACCGCTTCCAAACATTTCTCGAAGACACTTACGAAAGAGTCTTGAGGTATACTTTGAAAAGACCGGTCCGCATCCTTGTCGGCGCCCTATTGATCTTCTTCGCAAGCTTCGCCGCGGTCAGCAAAGTTCCAAAGACCTTCTTGCCTGCTCAGGATGCAGGGGAGTTTGCGGTGATCATCGACATGCCTCCGGGCACGAGCCTTGAAGCAATGGACAATGTCGCAGACCAAGTTGACAAAGTCATTCGCCAAAACAAGGAGGTTGAGACCTCGATTCGCATCATCGGCGGGCGCGAGGGCGAAGCCAACGTGGCGCAATTTTTCATAGAACTCGTTCCTTCAAAGCAGAGATCCATCAATACCTCGCTTTTTAAGGAGCGCATACGGCAACAGCTTCAGCCCTTTGCTTACGCTAAACCCAAGGTGCAAGACATCGACATGGTGGCAGGCGGCCAGAGACCGTTCAACATCAACATCATTGGCTCAAACCTTCAGCAACTTGAGGAAGTCTCCCAAAAAGTCTTGGATAAACTCAAGGCCCACCCGGGCCTTAAAGACGTCGACACAAGCCACAAGCCCGGAAAACCTGAGTTCCAGGTGGCAGTGGATAACCGACGGGCCGAAAGACTCGGCGTTTCGACGAAGATCGTCGGGCAAGAGCTGCGCACTCACATCGAGGGCATCGTGCCCGCGGTCTTTCGGGAAGAGGGGCGAGAGTATGACATTCGCGTTCGTTTAAGGGAAGAGCAGCGCAATCTACAAAAAGGATTTGAAGCGACTCTGGTTCCTAACATCAACAACAGATTGGTAAGGCTCTCGGATGTGGCGAGACCAGTCGCGGAAAGCGGGCCCGCGAACATCACCCGTCAAGATCGGGGCCGTTATATCCAGATCTCAGGTGACCTCACGCCGGGCGGGGTGGGCATGGGCGCTGTCATGCAAGATACGATCAAGCTCCTTGAAAACGACATCAAGCTTCCGCCCGGAATGCGTTACAAGTTCGTAGGTCAAGCCGAAAACTTCAAAGAGCTGGGTGAAAACATGGTGACGGCCGTACTGCTGGGCATCTTGTTCATCTATCTCGTCTTAGCGAGCCTTTACGAATCGTTCATCACTCCTTTCACGATCATGCTCGTGTTGCCTCTGGCGGCGTGTGGAGCCTTTTATGCGCTGTTCATAACGCAAAGCTCGCTTGATATTTTTTCGATGATCGGCTGCGTGATGTTGTTGGGGCTCGCGACCAAGAACTCGATCTTGCTCGTCGATTACGCAAACCAACTTGTCGCCGAAGGAAGCGACCGGGGATCAGCGATCATTCGAGCCGGCAAGATGAGACTAAGGCCTATTTTAATGACGAGCTTCGCGCTCATAGCAGGAATGCTGCCGATCGCATTAGGGCTCAATGAAGCGTCGAAGCAGCGCACGAGCATGGGCATCGCCGTCATTGGCGGGCTGATCAGTTCGACGTTTCTCACTCTGGTAGTGATTCCCGCGTCGTATTCTTACATCGATCGATTCAGGGTTTGGAGCAATCAGCGGATGAAAAAGCTATTTGGAGTCGACTCGACAAAGGCCACTGTGAAAGCGAGTGCCAAGCCTCAAACGACTGACAGCCCTTCGCTCTCGCAAGAGGCTCCTAAACTCAACTAAAGGCCACCGAAAAGATTGAAAAAAGCAAAACCGCCGTGAGAACGACTTGACGGGCCTTATCGAGCCGTTCCGCTTGCAGCGAACTGACGAACCGACGCACCATCAGCGCGGAAGCAATGCTTCCTGCCGCAAGCAGCGCTACACTGCTGAGATCAAAATCGCGGCGAAGCCTTTCATGCTGCGCCACAAGCGAACTGAGCGAGGCGAACATGATCGCGAATAAACTTGTGGGAACGGCTTTCTGCAAAGGCAGCTTCATCGGCCCCGCAAGCCATGGAACCAGCAACACGCCTCCGCCAAGACCCGTCATGCTGGTAAGGCATCCGAGAAATATCCCGCTCGACATGGACTTTATCGCCTGAGCCGTGCGAGGCTTATTGCGCCGAGACGAGGACTTCTCCGCGCGCGGAGGCTTTCTGATCCATATATTGGCTAAACTAAAAAGGCAGATCCCCACGAACAAGCCTTGAATGATTTCGACAGCCGAATTTTCTTTTAAAAATTTACCCACGTAGGCGCCCAGGGGAGCAAATGCCGCCGTCAGAGCAGCGATCGAATACTCGGTCTGTTTTCGTTGCAAGAACCAGTTTAGGATGGCCGAGATGAATACCGCGTAAAGGGAATAAAGAGTGGCGGCCCTCAGATCGGCATCTAAAAACTGGGTGAACAGAGGAACAGCGATCACCGCTCCACCTGCACCAGTCAAGCCAAGAATCGCGCCAACGACAGTTCCTATGACCGCCCAAAAGATCATTGAGATTTTTCCACTTTCCTCATGCGACTTCGCTTATAATTGATTTGACGCAAACCCGGGAAAGAAACAATGGCACTCAATGATGTTTTGGAAAAGAAAATTCCTGTTAGAATCGCAAGTCAAAACCGAGGAGAGCGCGAGGGACAAATTACGGTGCTTTTCTTTGACAAAGCGACACGCACGAAGCGCGCAATGAAACGCCTGGCAATCTGCTGGGCCTTGGCGCTCATATCAATAGTGTTCCCTCTCGTTCATTTCATACTCGTCCCCGCTTTTTTCGTTGCAGGGCCGGTAAGCGCTTTCCTCGCATATCAAACGTCGTCAATGGTGACGGGCGGCCATGGCGCATGCCCCTATTGTTCCGAATCATTCCCCATCGAAAAAGGAGCGCTCAACTGGCCTCTAGAGGACACGTGTTCAAAATGCAGGCAGACCGTGCTCATTCATGAAGCACAATAGAGTTTTGCTTCGACTGCTTGTCTAAGCCGCTATCTTCCGTCTTTTTCTTAAAAACATCGAAGCTAGCGTAGTGACGCCTCCGGCGACCACTACAGCCGCTACCGGATGCAAGGATGCCGTCGTAAAGATGCTCGACTTTAAAACGTGTCCCGGATATCGGCCGTGCACGTCGCCGTCTTTTGAAGGACGGAAAAGGCTGTCGCGGGACCTGCTCTTTAGGAGATCGGTCCTGCTTTGGCCCTCTTCAAGCATCTTTTTCTCCATATAAAGGTCGACCGCGCGAGGAGCGAACTTCTCTAAAAGAGAATAAAACTTAGCCGAACCGCCGACATAGACATTTCGAACGGGTTTCTGCGCGCATTCTAAAATGGCTTTGGCCACCACCTCAGGCGCATAGACCGGCGGAGTATGCACGGGTTGACGGTTCTTCTGCGACGAAGACTCATTCAGATGATTCCTCGCGTGCTCTGTGTAGGGAGTATCAATCGCCCCCGGCATCACGAGTGTGACTGAAATCGGCGCTTCTTCCGACTCGAGTTCCATGCGCAGCGAATCCGTGTATCCTTTCACCGCGTGTTTTGACGCGACATAAGCCCCTTGAAGAGGAATCGCGCGCTCAGAAAGGATGCTTCCGATGTTGATCAGGGCTCCGCCTTGTTTTTGCAAATGAGGCAGAGCGGCTCGGCATCCATTGACCACGCCCCAGAAATTCACGTCAAAGAGTCGACGCTTTTCCTTCATCGATGTCTTGGTCAAACGACCGTAGATGCTCACTGCCGCATTGTTCACCCAAGTATCGATTCGCCCGAACCGATTGATGGCCTTCTCTGCGACTTTTTCCATGGCATGCTCGTCAGCCACGTCACCTACGGCGTACTCGACTTCTTTTCCCTCTTTTTTCAAACGCCTAGCGAGCCTCTTGAGCTCTTCTTCGTTGCGGGCGACAAGAACGACCTTTGCGCCCTGGTCGGCCGCCATCTCCGCGGTGGCGAGCCCAATTCCACTGCTGGCTCCCGTAATGACGATCACTTGATCACTGAGTTTCTTCAAATCAACGTTCATACGATCTCTTTCTATTAAGCGGCTCTTTCGGCCTCGACCAAAGTAATATCATTGACCCATGAGCGGACTTGTTCGAGATGCCCAGCCTCTTCACGCAGCGCGCGCTCGAAGTTTTGGATCATCTCCGCATTGCCAGCCTCTCGAGCAAGCTTGACCAATAAATCCCACCCGTCGTTGTCAACAAGCTCGGCCGTCAAGATCGCCTGCAGGCATTGTTCGACCGTTGTCCTCGGGTCGTTGAGCACTTGCACAAGGCCCATCGATGAGACCGCGGTCACATCGGCGCATGGGGTCATCGCCGTAGGATCGGCACCGAGCGATTTCATCGCGTCTCGGACGATTTCAAAATGCCTTAGCTCCTCATCTTTGATTTTTTGAAGCGCCTCGAGCGAAATACCGCCGATCCCCAGTTTCTGAACCTCGTATTTTCTGATCAGCGCTTCGTATAAGCGCACTCCCGAACGCTCAAACGCCAACCGTTCACCAAGCTTGTCTATGAATACTTCCGGTTTCTTTCCGCTCAATTTCTGAAGGCTTGTTTTCGCAACTCCTTTTAGAGTGCCGGGAAAGGGGACCGTCCCGATGGGATCGGCTTCGCGAATACATTCTTTCCTGAGATCGCTGTCACTCATTTCCGCCTCGGTCTGCCGAGAAAGAAGTAGATTCGCTTTCGAGAGCATTTCCCGCGAAAGCAACGGAGAGGAATCAATGCCTGTTCGGTTCATACCGATATCTACTGGTTTTTTCATGCTGCAACCCCTTTGTTCAGCTCGGTCCCTGGTTTCCATTCGTATTGCGTAGCCACGCTCTCGGAAGGCGAACCTTCAGAATTCATGTGATTCCGATAGAGCTTTGATGCTTCTGAATCTTCTTCAAGCGCGACAATGCGCGTTCCGTTTGCCCTAAGATCCGCCTCTTGACTGAGAACTTTTCGGACAAACTCGCGTTGGCTCTTAAAGACGATGGGTTCGGGCAGCGATTCCGGCAAAATCTCAGCGGGATCTCGCTTCTCAAAACGCTTGAAAAGATCCAGAGCAAGATTGAGATGGCCCAACTCGTAATCAAGGAAGCGCTCCCAGATCGCTTTGATGCGCGCATTGCTCTCTTGCTGGACGCATCCATAATAGTTGTAAACTTCATTGGCCTCATGGAGCACCCATTTCTCAAGCCAACTCTCATGCGGATCAATGATCGACTCGTACTGAGTCACGTGTTGCTCTTCAATCGAAGCGATCTCAGCGTACAGCTGACGGGCAAGGGGATCAGAAAACTGCGGTCCTATGTTCAAGTAATAATTGTGCGTCTGTTGCTCGCCCGACATTATCGTAAGCGCGTGCATCTTGCTTAAGGGATGGGCCTTGGTGCGATCATAGTGTTCTCGAAGATCGTCTTCAGGGGCCCGGTGCTCAACGGAAGTCGGTCTACCCGGCAAGACATCCGTGTAACTTTGAAGGATGTTGTTTGAATCTTTGCCCTCAAGTCTGTCTAAGAGGGCTGAGTATCGGTACATATGATCGAAATCTTCAAGCAGGCCGAAACGGTAAACTTGAGCAAGATAGGGATCAGGCTCAGTTTGCGCTACCGCGGCAGTGACTTCTATCGCCACTTGCTCGTAGCCGATCGTCGTTTCTATCGGTGAGTGATCTGACGACAGGAGCCAGTTGATCATGGTCGCTTGATGGTGTTCGATTCGCCGAAGCTTGGCCAATGGCAACTGCAATTCTTTGTTCATCCGCGCACAAGCGTGAGAGAATCGCAGCGCCTCATTCTCGATCCCGTTGAGCAAGATGATGCGCACGCGGGTGAACGCATCGTCATTAAGCTTGCTGATCGGCTGTTGAACCAATTCGCGCCATGTAAAGCCTTGCTTATCGAGCGCGCATCCTTTTTCCTTGAGCAGGTTTAGTGCCATAAGACCTCTTTCTGCTGGTGATGTTATGGCTCTGTTGAAACGCTTGCATCTAAGAGCTTTGAACAGAGCCTGGTGCTATAAAATTTCTGAAGGAAATGATTTCCCTTCCGATTCTGCAAACCGCATTCCAGGAGATTGGCTTAAAGGGTTGTTCGCTTGAAGACTTTGAGAAGATAGAAGAAAGAAGGAAGCACTACTAGATAACCGAAGATCAAAGCATAGCCCAACGCTCTCAGCGTTGCTGAAGGAGCGGAAGCACCATCAAAAGTAAGCGGTCCAATGATCTTAGGGTACTGAACAGCGTACCAGCCCAATAGGATGAAGGAAACCTGTGATACAGCCACGACCCTGCTAGTCACGATTTGATTTGACTCCAAAGATTTCCAAAGAGGAATGAGCAATAACGTAGCGAAAGCCATGCAGGCCAAGCTCAGGGGCCGCTCGAAAAAGGATTGCAATAAATGCGCGGCCGAAAGTTCTCCTGACAGGAAAACCAAGCCCCCGGCAAAAACCGATGCGATGTTCGCCACTTTCGCCTTCCCTGAAAAAATTCGTTTTAGCTCCGGATCCTTTGTTTCGCCGATGAGATAGACCGAAGCCAAAAATGCATGCAGAGCGCAGACAAAGATCCCAGAGCTCAAGCAAAACCGATTCGCCCAAGGATCTATGAAATACTCGCGATAGGTAGAACCTTGACCAGCTGAAACTTTCGTACTGAGAAAGATCCCGCCAGCCAACACACCAATGAAGAAGGAAGACCATACGCTTGATAGCGCAAACAGCAGTGTGTAGTACTTTTGACTCTGGTCTTGAAAAGCGTCGTAATACCGAAATGTGAATGCGCATCCCCGCACGACAATTCCGAGCAGCAGAAACAGCAGCGGAAGGTGAAAAGAGATTGAAAGCTGGCTATAGGCCCCAGGAAATCCCATGAACAAGATAACCACGCCGAGAATCAACCAAACGTGATTTGCTTCCCACACAGGGCCCATGGCCTTTGAAATCACTTTGCGTTGCGCACTTGCGGGATGCCTCAGAAAAAGCTCAAGGATCCCCGCGCCAAAATCAGCTCCCCCCAACAAAGTGTAAAAAACCAACGAAGCGCCTAGCGAGAAAACAACGAATTCAAACATTCTCCGCCTCGACTGCTTGGATCTGACGATAAATCAGCCACGTAACCAAGGCGGATAAGATGAGATACACGGCCGTCGTAACCGCCATGGAATAGATCAGCCCCGGCATCGGGCTAAGAGCCTCGCTCGTTCTCATCACGCCGTAAATGATCCAGGGCTGCCGGCCCACTTCCGTCACAATCCATCCGGCTTCAATCGCGACGAAACCTAGCGGGGTAGAAAAGACGATGACTTTGAGGAACAAAGGATTGAAGGCAAGCCTTCGCCGTTTGACCAAGAACAGCAGGAAAATAAAACCCAAAAACGCGAGCAGGGTTCCGAGCGCCACCATCGCTTGAAAAGCGAGATGCACGATCAGTACCGGAGGCCAATTCTCTTTCGGAAAACTCTTCAGCCCCCGAACTTCCGCATTGAAATCACCATACGCCAAAAAACTTAAGCCTTTAGGAATGTGAAGAGCGTAACTCACTTCCTCTCTTTCTTCCGACGGCACTCCCCCAATAATGAGTGGCGCGCCCTTTTGTGTTTCGAAGAGGGCCTCCATCGCGGCTAACTTGAGAGGTTGCCTTCGCGCCGTATCCTTAGCCATGAAATCACCCGCGATAGGCTGAACAATGGCTGCGACCGAACCAAAAGACATCGCAATCGCGAACGCTTTGGCGTGGAAACGGCTGTTGCTTCTTTTCAAAAGACATAGCGCGTGCACACCCGCGACCGCGAATCCCACGGCCTCGAATGCCGCGATTGTCATGTGTATGCCCTGCCATAGCGCCGCATCATTGAACATCGCGGCCCAGGGGTCGATATTCGCAGCCTTCCCATTGACCCAATCAAAACCGGCAGGACTATTCATCCATGCATTGGCGCAAATGACGAACAGGCCCGAGGCAACTCCTGACACTCCCACTAACAGGCCACTGCACCAATGCACCCAAGGCGAAACGCGATTCCATCCGTAGAGAAATACCCCAAGAGCGATCGCTTCGAGAAAAAACGCTGTGCCTTCCCAGGAAAAAGGCATCCCAATGATCGCCCCTGCGTGCTTCATGAACTCGGGCCAAAGAAGGCCCAACTCAAAAGACAGGACCGTGCCCGAAACCGCGCCAGTGGCAAAAAAGATGGCAACCCCTTTCGACCACGCCTTGGTGAGTTTCAAGTAGACTTCATCCCTGGTCTTGAGCCAGCGAAAGTGCGACACCGCCATCAAAAACGGCATAGCAATGCCGACCGCGGCAAACACGATGTGAAAGCCAAGAGAGATCGCCATTTGATATCGGGCCGCAAGAAGATCCGTCATAATGAATGAAATTCAGCTGTGAACTAACTCTGACTTTTGCGAATGAATATACCCGCCCGTGTTTTTAAAAGCCATGCTAAACGCACGAACGGCAAATTAGGTCGCATGAACTTTGCATGATCGGCAAGCGAGGTTCGATATGAGGCTGTTAACCCCTTTTTCATTTCAAGTTGAACTGCGGCATTTGGCGTTCATCAGCCATCAGGTGCCCGCCGAAAGAGTGCGAAAGGGATTGCCCAAACAGTTCGAACTTGAAACCTTCCGCTCAGAAGACGGCAAAGAATATGCCCTGATAAGCGTGGGCTGTTTCAGAAATCATGACTTTCGCTGGTCGCTCACGCAATTCCCGCGCTTGGGATTCGAACAAGTCACTTATCGCACGTATGTGAGGCACCGAGGCCGCATTGGGGTCTATTTTTTTGGAACTGTTCTTTCAAAGCTGCTTCCCTTCATCATGCAACGCTCACTGGCAAAACAGGCCTTTAGCGGAATGTTCAGGGTCTCACGCCGCGCTGATTCGTTCGGCTACAAGTCTTACGAATGCGACATCAAAAGCGATTTCTCAAACTTGAAGTTTCGGCTTGTCGCGAACGGAAAGGACGATAGCGTCGAAGCGCTAAAACCCCGATCACCATTTTTAAATGGAATCGAACTTGCCCAGCAAACTACGTACCGCTTGCATGGATTCTTTAAGTCGCCGCTCGGCTTTCACGTTGACCAGTTCGTGCTTCATCGGCCGATGCGCCCTTGGTTCGGTGAATTGGTCGAAGGACGATTCGACCTTTGGGAGAACCTGGGATTCCTGACCCGTGAAGAATCTCAGCACCCTCTCTTAGTGACTGTCGAACCGGAAATCACTTTCAACTTCTTCCCACCTCTTCCATGTTCTCTGCTGGCCTTGAAACGGCTCTCCCTTGAGCATCTGCTCGCATTGAGCCCGAAGTTGGCGGCCTAGGCCGACGATCAATCAAATATAAGAAAATCAACCAAGCCTTTCGGCAAAAGAGGTTTTTTGACCTCAACGACATAATCCGCGACAATCAAATCGTCGCCTCGTAAGAATTGTCCCCAAACCTTATAGCGACCGGGTCTGGGAAATTCCGTGTGGAATGCGACAAGCGGCCCGCCACGCTCATCCTTAGAAGGCTGTCCCGAAAACATCTCGGGATGGCTATGCAAAAAAACTTGCGTGTCTTCGCTGATGATCACACAGTGGCCAAGCGCGCCGATATAGGGCTTGAGGTCAGTCACTGGCTTGCCGTTTTGCGACAACTCAAACGCAAGGTGCGCATGCCTTTCAGAAACCAGTTTCCTTGGCTGCAATATAAGCCGTGAAAGATACGGGGCGTTTGATTTCCGCGTCCATGCGTCTGACGGCCTCTGCCGCGGAAGAAGAGTCAAACCCGAGGATTGAGCCAGGAATTCCCTGCCCCCCGCCTGAGAAATCCGGGAACTGGACGGCTCTTCACCGCCTTCATTTATTGAAGCGGGGGTTCGAATTTCCTCCACTGTGACCGGAATGCGAAAAACCTGCGAGCCTTCCCCTTGCGGAGTGATATCGGCAAAGAAAATGAACTTGCCGCCTTTTGGAAACCAATAGTCAATCTTGAAGCTTCCGTTTGCTTGCCGCTCAGGATGGACATGATCAAAGAACCGCAGATCATCGCTGACTACGATCAAATGCATCGGATGCTCATGCACAACGGCGATGTCGTTAACGACACCACCGCCATTGAGTTTAGGGGTGAAGACAAACTCGTTGTAAGACCGAGCGGAAATCGTTTTCGGATTCACTGCAAGCGCCATCTGAAACTTCTGATCATGCATTTGGTAGGACCGATTTTCACGGATTGGCGTCAATTCCATGCCACATAACCTGCAAGCTCCGGCCTCAACCGCTCGGTACCCTTCGTGCATCGGACACGAGTACTTCGCGACTTGGTTTGGAGGAATGCCCACGATGTTTGGGGTCACCCAAGGCTCGAAGTACCCAAGCCTCATCCGTCCATCGATGGGCAACTCAGCCCGCGCGCTAAAACTCACCGCTTTCTTTAGAAACTCCGCACCGCCTCGGAAATGCGACGCGCCTTCTGGATTTTCGTCTTTGGAGTAAAGGTTTACGACAGCCTTCTGATAACCTTGCGAAACCAAAACTTCGACCTGTCGCGTGGGTATCCGCACCGCGGAATCTTTAAAACGCTCAAGCACGTGAACATCCATGCTTCCCGTCTGAGGATCAAAAACCAACTCAGCCCGCAGATCGCCGTAAGGCGCTATGTTTCCTCCATGCGGGCCCCAACGGTTGTAGTGCCCATAACCAATCCACCAGGGAAGACCTTCGGTGTAGGTGGCAAGCAAAAACCCTTCCAACAGCATCAGCGCCGGGAAAAGCAGGCTCGCAAGCTTGCCCAAACGCACCGCCGGCGCTTGCGCCAACCGAACCAAACCAATGCACAAAGCCACGACGCCCAAAGCAATATGGTTCAGGTAAACGCCTGCCGCGACATTTGCATAAGGAGCCACGGTATGCACGTGCGTGAAGAGCATCCCACCGCCGATGAGAGCGAGCACCGCAATCAATTTGCTTTGAAATTCATGCCGCTCCTCAGGACGTCGGGACCGGGCGGGCACGTTCCCGGCGTTGCTCTGCCTTCTCAATGCATAGAAGCCAAAGCCCGACATGATGACCGAGAGCAATTTGTGCATCTGCACTTCCCGGTCATAGAATTGGCGCATATCCGTGATCTCGTACAAGTCGAGATCGGCAAAAAAGAAAAGGAACGCCCCACCCAAAATCAGTAGTGATGGCCCCACCCACTGAAGCTTCTGGCCTATTTTTGGTGAAATGGCCGACACAAGCAAAGTTAGGCTCAATGCCACGACCATCCAACCGAAGATACGGTGCATCATATCCGAGTATTCAAGATTGAGGTCCGTCTGCCGTTGCGCAAGCGTATTCAGGTCATGAAGGGATAAAACCGTGTTCGCTTTGGCTCCGGTGACGGCGGCTCCGTATTCAGTCATCAGTTCGCCGCCAAGGTATCCCGCGACCGCCAACAAGCCATACATGGCTGCGCCTGCAATGAGATAAATAGAAAAGAGCTTTGGCTTATCGAGCCCAAGGAACAACCGCCACGACGCTAAAACCAGCAGCGCCCATGAAGCCCCTGTGGCCGCAAGTTCGTGGAACTTGATCTGATGGTGCGGCACCCCGGCCCTGCCCGCCCAGATTTCAGCGAGGATCCCGCAGATGAAAGCGAAGAGCAAAGTGACCGTTCCGGCCAGCATCAAGATCCGGCCAGACCAGCAAGCCTTCTCGTTGCGTTTCATCAAACCGAAAACGTCAAAAAACAACGACGCTAAAATAAGAGCGATTGGAAACGGGATTAAACGCGGGTGTAAGCTACCCAGGAACTCGGAAATTTGCACAAATACCTCACAGCCTGCCTTATTCTGAACCTATCGCGCGCAACCACTGTTGCGTCGGCGAGATAAGCCGCCTCGCCACAGTGTCAAAGAGCCCGAATTTTAGCTCAGCGTAAGTACAAACCGCTCCCATGTCGTTCTTGATTTCCTGTATCATGACGCCGATCCTTTTTTCGTAGGACTGAAGCCGCGTCTCAATGACTATCTCTTCTCGCAACTTGAGCTCTCTAAGGAACTTGATATTGATCTCAAGAATGACCGGGCCCTTGCCCGACTGTTTGATTTGATCTAAACCATATCCATTTGTGGTGATTAAATCCCATCTCGCCTCTTCAAGAAGAGACAGATAGACGGCGTTGTTGACATGACCAAAAGTATCGAGATGCCCTTCAAGGACGGTAAGACGGTAGGCATGCACTTTCTGAGCTTGCAAAGTGGCATTCATATGAAGGCCTCTTTTTACTAACAAACCGAGTCAAAGCAAATCGGAAATGTAGGCCCCAAAACGGTTTTCGCCAATTCGTATGGAACTTGCAACATCGAGGCCTCTGTGAAACCGGTTGGGAACGACATATCAATCCACTCCTTCCTCATCCCCCGCTCAGCGGCAATGCGCTATTTCATCGCAATGCTCATGACTTTAGCCACAACTGTCGCCTGTATCGCGCTTTGGCATAGGGCGTCTCAACCGCTGCTGATCCTGCCCTTGTTTACCACGGCATTGATCTCGCTCGCAGCCGGCATGGGGCCGGCCACCCTATCGACCTTGATCTTCACGGCACTTGCAGTTTATCTCTACCTACCGCCTTACCAAACATTCGGGATCGATCTAAGCTCCGGCAGGCGCTCAGATGAAATCTTGCAGTTCTTCCTGTTCATCCTGTTGTCTATCGTCTTAATTTTCTTGGGCCATCATTTAAACAAGTTGTACCAGCGACTAGGTTCGACGAACCTAGAAATTCAGAGCGCGCGCAGACACTTCAATGATCTCGTCGACTGGCTTGACCATGCGGTCGTCTGGGAATCGAACGCCGACCTGTCTTTATATAGCTTTGTAAGCAAAGGCTCAGAAAGAATCATGAAGTATGATCGCTCGCAATGGTTTCGAGAACATTTCTTTTTCATAAATAAAACCTTCCCGGAGGATCGACCGATACTTCTTCGAACGATCGGGGAAGCAATCGTACAAAGAACGGACAAGTCTTGCGAACACCGCATCGCTCAAGGCGACGGAGAGCTGGTTTGGTACCGCACCGGGGTGCATATCGACAATGAATCGGGCAGTCCGATCGTCAGGGGCTTGACAGTTGAAATCAATGAAATCAAGGAAGCGCAAGAGCAGGTCAGGAAACGCGAGGAAGAATTGCGGCTTTCAGAGGAACACCAGCGCTTCCTCAAGGAATCAGGCGCCTATCTCTTTTCATCCCTGGATTTCTACGAAACCCTCTATCGCGTCATCCAGCTTGCCGTTCCGCGATTAGCGGACTGGGGCTTCATCGCGCTTTTCAATACCAAGGGCCAGGTCTCACAAACCTCGACCGCGCATCGAGACATCCGGAAGGGGCCATTAGTCGATGAACTCGCCTCGATCTTGACGAAACAATCGGCGAACCTGGAACATGTGAGTCATCTGCTTCAAACCAATCGACCCTTGATCCTCAATCAAGTGGGCGATCCGAAGGCGACGCCTCTTTGCACGAGCTCCAGGACGCTTGAAATACTGAAGTCCCTTGGCATCCACGCATACCTTTGCCTGCCTTTGGATATCCGTGAAAGCGACCAGGGAATCGTTGTCTTGGTTTCGGCCGACGCCAATCGGAAATACGAGCCCGTTGAGCTGGCTCGGATCCAAGAGTACGTTCGTCAAGGCGCGATCGCGCTAGAAAACGCGTTGCTTTACCAGAAAGCCCAAAAAGCGGTTGCAACGAGGGAGGATCTTTTGGCAGTTGTCTCGCACGACTTGAAGAACCCACTGAGCGCTATTCTGATGAACGCGGCTCTTATCAAGAAGCATTTGACTGATTCCGGTTTGACTTCGAGTTCGATCCCTAAATTCATCAATAGCATTCAGAGAGCCGGTGAAAGGATGAATGATCTCATCGAAGACCTGTTGAACCTGGCCAAGCTCGAAGCGGGTCATATGACCGTCCAAAAAGAGCGGGTCAACGCCAAGAAAATCATCGATGACGTATCTGATTTGTTTGAGCCCTTCGCGCATGAAAAATCGATAAGGATAGAGAAGAAAGTCGACAAAAACAATCCTGAGATCCTCTGCGATTCCAAGCAAATCCACAGGGTGATTTCCAACCTTGTTTCAAATGCGATCAAGTTCACCCCAGATGGCGGAAGAATCACGATCAGCGCGGAGGTCTCTGATTCGAAAATGCATTTTTCCGTGACGGATACTGGTCAAGGCATTCAACAACAAAACCTTCCCTTTGTTTTTGATCGGTTTTGGCAAGCAAAGTCGAACTCACAACGCGGAACGGGTCTAGGACTGGCTATCGTGAAGAGCCTCATAAAAGCCCATGACGGAAACATTTGGGTCGAGAGTGAGGCCGGCCAGGGAACCTCGTTCCATTTCACCCTTCCACTCGCAAAAGAAGCCCTGGCAAAGAGCCAAGAAGTCGCATGAGCCTGAAAGACAAATAAAGTTGTTATTTCGGCACAGATTAGCCACCATGATCTACGAATGAGAATCTGGCAGTATTGCTCGCTCTCAATGAATGGTTTGGGAGGAGTTGAAAAACATGTTGAATCAGTGAGCCAAGCGCTTCGAGGCTTAGGCTGTGAGATCGCCATAGGCACGACCTTGCCAGAGTCATGGTTCAACGATGCTTCCAAACCTGTCATCGTTCATACTCATGGGGATCTTGTCCCTGCTGCGCGCGTAGCGTTTAAAGTAAGGCATCGTCCCTGGATGAGATGGATACAAGTGTGCCACGGAACAACAGTCGGACGGGTTCTTGCATGCCGCGAGATCCCTAAGCTTAGCGCGACCCGCGGTACATTGAGAGACTTCTTAGGAACGGCCTATTCACACGGCCTTATCGCCGTCAGTCAAACTGCTCTGAATGAGGCGAAGCGTTTCTTTTTTTTTCGCGGCAATTCCACGATCATCCCGAACGCCGCGGATGTGAAGGTCTTCGCCCCGTTGCCCGAGGTCACCAAGGAACCTCATCTTGTTTTCGTGGGACGATCTGAAGATGGGGTTAAAAATACAAGGGCTTTGCTCGAGGCATGCGAAGAGATCTCAAAGACAAACGAGAGGCTCAGGCTTTTCGCCGCGCCGGGAATCCACGCAAAGGGACCGCAGAAAAAGTTCGTGGTCAACCTAGGGCCTCAAACCAACGTACAATTGGCTGCTTTATTTAAAAATTGCCGGGCGCTGGTCTTGTGCTCTTTCTATGAAGGCGATCCTCTTGTCTTGCATGAAGCGAAAGCGTCTGGACTGCCGGTAGCCGCAAGCGCATTGCCGCAACTCCGAGAATCTCTCGTCAACTATGAGAACGCTTTTTTCTTTGATCCGCGGAACCAGGTTGAAATGCGCCAGGTTCTTTCGAAGATAGTAGACCCTGGCTTAGAGCTTCGTCCCGCTCCGCAGCCACGCAGCTGGGAAACCGTGGCCTCAAGGTTTCTAGACTTCTATCAGGGCTTGTACGTTCAATGATCGCCTTGAAAGCCCTTGCTCTTCAATTTTCAAAATATTTCCTGAGACACAGGGTATAACTCTTCACTACCCCGCTGCGCGTGTCTTTTTGGGCCATTACGAGATTGCCTTCGGTGTCAGTGCGAACTTCATTCACTATCCCTGGTTTCGCGTTCGATAGCCCACGAAGCTCGTTGTCTTTAACCATGTAGTATTTGATGGTGTCGTGCAGCTTGTCTTCAAGAAGACCGCCCATGTAATGCTCAAATTGATATGACTGTGGCCGGTGGTGGGTATAACCCGAACTCTCGGTGAACAACTCTCGGCAGTTCCAACGGCCGCCCAATTTCAAGTCCCCAAACGCGAGAACGGGACGGGCTTCCTGTGAAAATTTTCTTTCAAGAAGTTGAACCACGTCGGAACTGGGAACATTATTGGGCGCCGTGGTCGCCCCGGAATCAAGATCCAATCCGATGTATTGCGCAGGGACATCGGCAAAGCCTAAAGAAAAAGAAATGAGGCCAACCGTCAGTAAAATGCAACGACCAGTCATAACCCCTCCACTTCTTCATGACCTATCGCCAAACCTTCTTATCGTCAAACGGAGTCTATTTAGTGAAACATTTACCCTATAAAAAATTCATTGCTCCAGGGCTCCGCCCGCGAGAAGGCGAAGTCTTTTCCCTCTCCACTCCACCGTATTCCCAGACGCGACGTGCACCCAGAGAGGAAAAGCAAGCAACTCTCTAAGCAGCCAAATGAACAGAGTAGTCGCTTCGACGCCGGGATTCATTCGCCGCATCACCATCAAATCACAGAGAAACCAAACGCACATGTGCAGAGCAAAAAAACCCGTGCCAGGCATGCCAAAGGCATTTGCGGCGGCCATGGCACCGATAAGCCCTGAAAGGATCGAATTCGACAGTGGCTCCAACAAAAAAGCCAGGGGAGCTTGAGCTTTTCGAATCCTTCCCCAACGAATGTGGCGCGACCAAAACGTCGAGAAACCAAATTCTCCAAGTGGCTGAATGATGGGATCCGTCATCAACGCAACACGAAGCCCCAGGTGCTGCATCGCTTCCCCCGCCATATAATCTTCCGCGAGGTACTTTCCCAATGCTTTGATGCCGCCAAATCGATCGGAGGTGGATCTCCGGAAGAGCATCACTTTGCCGACGACACACGGGTTTCCGAAAGCCGCGGCAAGCTGCATTCCCCGTGCATAGAAAGTATTGAGATAAACCGCTTCAAGGTTCGCGCCGAGTCCTTTAGGCGCCCTGCCGGCCACCACCGCGGTGATGATGCCAACTCCGTTTTCGAGATGAGCCACGAGGCGCTTGAGAAAGTCATTCTTCACGACGGTGTTGCTATCGCTGATGAGCAGGAGATCGTACTTTGCGTGCTCGTAACTCAAGACGAGGTTATTTACCTTGGGATTGGGCCCGACGAGAACCTGCCCCACGATGAGACGTGCATCTATTTTAGGGTATCTCTCGATGAGTTCTTCCACGACTGAACGCGCGGGATCAGAATAATTCGCCACCGAAAAAATCAGCTCATACTCGGGGTAATCAAGTTTAAAGAAGGTTTCGAGGTTTTTCCTGAGATCGTGATCGGCACCCTTAAGGGGTTTTAAAACGGATACGGGATAAAGCCCAAACGGCGCGTCAAGCCTCGGAGGCCGCGACTCAAAGTGCTTCTTGCACAACCAGCTGCCGTACAGGACCAGGCTCAGCGCCAGTGCCCAGATCGCAAGCGGCATCAAGGCTTCGAAGATCATAAAAACCCACCTCGTGATAATACTTAAAATTCACTCTTTGCTTCCGTATCGCGTCGAGAATCGCCTCAGGGTGCCTTTCGCAATCAAGTTGGGTCTTCCAAGAACTCAGCTGATTTCTGCGATGAAGGTCGCTGTTTGCAATCAATGGGAGGCCGCTTTTCAAGACTTCATCAAAGAGGATTTGCCCGCTTGCGACTTCCCATGCGTCGAATTCGCCAGCCAGCTCTTGGCGCCTGCCCCAAAGATGATAGGTTTGTTTTTCAACTTTTCCAGTCGCTACCGGATGTGCTGCGATCGCGATCCCGCCGTGTCCCTTGATCGCTCGAATCAGGTGAACGGCATCCGCTTCGGCGTGAATGAAATCGGTCACGCCAATTCCAATGATATGAGCCGAGCGATGGTTCGAGACCGAGTTTTTTGTCAGTTCAAATCCTGGAAGAACGACCATCCCGTATTGCTTCCAGGCCCGTTCCGCTTCTGACTTCAAGATTTCAAGGTAAAGCGGGAAATTCGCGGCGGTCAGCGTTCTATTGAGGTACAGCGCCGCTTTTCCTATGACGGTTTTCGCTTCACAAAGATGATCAGTGATCGCAATCGCGCCAAAACCCCGGGCGCCATAAAGATCGACAAGCTCTGGTATGGTGAGTTTTCCGTCGCTAAAGGTCGAATGCATGTGAAAGTCCGCCAACCACATGCTTCTATTATCGCCAAAATTAAGGGGATCTTGCGTCAGGATTCGGTCAGCAATACTTTCTGTTTACGTTAGACCTTGAGCGAAAGCACCCGTTTCTTTTGCTCATCCTTGTATCTTGCGACCTTGTCCAGGGTTTGAGTGTCTGAAACACCGAGCACTTGCGCCGCCAGAACGCCTGCGTTCCAGCCGTTTCCGATCGCCACAGTCGCCACTGGCACGCCTTTCGGCATCTGAACGATCGAAAGCAATGCATCCTGACCTTGAAGCGCGCCGATGGGAACCGGAACCCCGATGACCGGCAGTTCGGTGTGGGCCGCCACCATGCCAGGCAAGTGAGCCGCGCCACCGGCCCCGGCGATGATCACCCTAATGCCTTTTTTCCTGGCTGACTTCGCGAACTTGGCGACTTGATCCGGCGTGCGGTGGGCGGAAAGCACCGACATTTTATAAGCGATGCCAAACTTCTTCAGGGCCTCAGCGGCGTGGCTCATCACGCTCAAGTCGGAGTCGCTTCCCATCACAATCGCTACCAATGTTGAGTTTTTTTTCGGCGGCATTTCATATCCCTACGCGGTTTCGTTTAACTTTGAGTGCCAAAGCTCGACCAGCTTCTCTATATGACCACACAACTCTTCTAATTTTTGCCTATCTTTAGCAACTGCATTCAAATGACCAAGTTTCCGTCCCGGTCGCATCTCCGATTTTCCGTACCAATGAAGCTTCACGCCCGCAGGCAGAGAAAGGTCAAATTGAGGATTGGCGGTCTTGGCTGCGCCTCGAGGGCCCAATAAATTGTACATCGCGAATACGCCCTTGACCTCGGGCTCTACGAGAGGCAAACGAGCCGCTGCTCTCAAGTGATTCTCAAACTGACTCACATGACAGGCCTCTTGCGTGTAATGGGCCGAGTTATGCACTCGCGGGGCGATTTCGTTGACTAAAAGCTCGCCTGCCTCGCTCTGAAAGAACTCAATCGCGAAACAACCGACCAAATCCAGATGGTCTGCAATCTTTGAAACCACTTCACGAGCCAGATTCTCTAATTTGGGATCGACTCCAAGAGCGACGGCCGGCCCCATGACTTTATAGCAAATGCCATCTTTCTGTTCAGAGATTACCAAAGGATAGTAGATGATCTTTTTTTCTGAAGACACGCAGCCAACCATCGCCAATTCACGCATGTATTTGATTTTCTTTTCAGCAAAAACGCTCACCTTGCGGTTTAGCGCGTTCTGGCAAAACCCTAGGATCTGGTCGATCTGCCTTGAAAGAGACTGCACGATGAAGACGCCCTTTCCGTCATAACCGTATCTCGCCCACTTCAAGACGAATCCCCCGGGGAAACGCCTGTCGATGAAACCCAACCAATCTCGCAGATCGTGGGTCATCGGGTATTCTTCGAACTCAGCCGTCATTATATTCAAATTCCGCAGGATCCTTTTTTGATTCGCTTTATCCTGAAGTCTTTCTATCGCTTCAAGCGAGGGCACGAAATGGATTTTTCCCTTCGAACTCGCTTTGACCAATGACTTGCAATCGACGAATTCATTTTCAAAAACAACGATTGGCGACCTCTTGCACAACTCTGAAAGGTTTTTCTCATCGGCGCTAGAACCCACGATGAGTTCATCTGCACATCTCGCGGCTGGCGACCTGGGATCTTCGGCAAGCACTAGAGTATGAATGCCTAGACCAGGCGCCGCTTCGCAGAGCATCTGCGAGAGCTGCCCACCGCCTAAGACTCCAATTTTGGTGTTTTTCTTCACGAAGGCACTCAACCACGAACGATCGCAATTTCTTTGTCGTTTAGAGGCTAATGGCCGTACGAACCAATCCCCATCGTTCGTTTGGTTTCTTCAAGGTTGGCGGCACGAAATCCATAGCGTTCGACAAGTCTTACCGCATGTTCAACCAGTTCGCCATTGCTTCGGGCCATCGTCTTGCCATCAGGCAAATAAAAGTTGTCTTCAAGGCCTACCCTGATATTTCCGCCAAGCTTCAACGCTTCTTCGCAAAGCCACCACTGGTCGCGCGAAATGCCGATTACCTGCCATGTGGACTGAGCCGGCAGGATTTCGCTCATGAACTTCAAGTGTTTTGGCGTAGCTGCGATCCCGCCCGTGACCCCCATGATCAAACTAAAGTGAAACGGGGGTTTAAGAAGGCCCATATCGATCAGAGGATCGGCATTCGCGATGTGACCCGCGTCGAAACACTCCATTTCAGGCATGACGCCAGCTTTTTGCATCCGGGTGAGTGCCTTGATGATGTCTTTAAAGGGATTCGCGAAAATCTCATCAAAATAGAATTTCTTGTTCTTGGGGCTATAGACCGCGTAGTTCATGCTTCCCATATTGAGCGCCGCGATTTCAGGAGTCGCGTGTTCGATCTGTTCCGTGCGCTCTTCAATGGTCTGCCCAATGCCGCCAGTTGAGAAGTTGATCAATACTGGGGAGCGTTTTCGCACTTCTTCGCGAATCGCTTGGAAGAGAGACAACCGCCAAGAGGGTTTACCATCGTCTTCGCGAGCGTGGATGTGCACGATAGTCGCCCCCGCCTCGTATGCGCGCGCGGCTTCTTCAGCGATTTCTACTGGCGTGTAAGGAAGATGCGGGCACTGCCTTCGGTCGGCCGCCGCGCCTGTCAACGCGCAACTGATAACAATGGGTTTACTCATACCGGAATAACCCCGTGTTTTCGACGCGCTCTTGGCGGTCTTTTATTGAAGGTGAATTGAAGCGCCCGGTAAAGCACAGAGCGCGTTTCCCTCGGGTCGATGAGATCGTCGATGTGGCCAAGGCGGGCAGAGATGAACCCCCCGATATTCGACTTGAATTCAGCGACCTTCGCCGCTTTGGCCGATTTGTCCTCATTATTTTTCATCACGATATTGGCCGCGCCCTCAGCTCCCATTAACGAAATCTCAGCGGTGGGCCAGCCTACGATGAGGTCTGGCTTGAGCCCTTTTCCGCACATCACGTAGTAGCCCGCGCCATAACTTTTTCTCACGACCACGCTGAACTTAGGAACCGTGAGATTCGCCACGACATGCAACATCTTAGCGCCGTGCCGGATGATTCCCATTTTTTCAACACGCGAGCCGACTAAGAACCCAGGGCAATCGTGAAGAAAGAGAATGGGAACTTGAAATGCGTCACAGGTCAGCATGAACCTGGCTGCCTTATCTGAAGCATCAACGTCAATCGCGCCCCCCATGAAGGTGGGTTGATTCGCCACGATTCCGACAGGATGCCCCATGATGCGGGCAAAACCCACGATCATGTTCTTCGCGAAATCCGGTTTGATCTCAAAAAAATCGCCGTGATCCGCGATGAGCCGCACTATCTTCTTCATGTCGTAGGCTTTTCGGTTGTCATCAGGAAGGATTTTCAAGATTTCATCAGAGATGATCTGCTGAAGGCCCCGCACGTCTCTCTTGATCGGAGGTTTTACTTTGCAGTGCGAGGGAAGAAAACCCAGGTACTTTCGCACGGCTTCGATGCAACTTCGATCGTCGTCGAATTCGCCATCCCCGCACCCGCTGATCTGACAGTGAACTTTTGATCCGCCCAAATCTTCTGTGCTGATTTCTTCGCCGATGGCTGCTTTCACAAGCGGAGGACCCGCTAGCGCCATGCTCCCTACTCCTTTGACCATCGGAGTGTAATCAGCCAAAGCCGCGATGTATGAAGTCCCGGCCGCCGTCGGACCCATGACCGCAGCCACCTGAGGAACCACGCCCGAAAGCTCGACTTGCTCATAAAACAGGCTTCCAGTGGCGGCAAAGTGGGCGCCGGCGACTTCTTGAATTCGAGCGCCCGCCGAATCTAACAGCCAAACCATGGGAATGCGCTCTTCCAAAGCCAGTTTGCGGACTCTCTCTACTTTTCTCTCTCCTACCTCACCCATCGAGCCAGCCACTACCGTGAAGTCATAAGCAGCAACGGCGACAGGCCTGCCTTCCACGAGGCAAGTCCCCGTAACCACCCCATCACAAGGCGTGGTTACATTCGCAAGATCGAGATTCGAGGGCGTGTGATCAGCGAGAAGGCCAAATTCCAAGAACGAACCCTTGTCTGCGAGGAGATCGATCCTTTCGCGAACCGTGAGTTTGCCTTGGGCGTGTTGCTTGGCGATGGCTGTTTCACCACCCATTTTGCGGTTACGAGCTTTTTCTTCCGAAAGACGATGCAGTGATTCAATGATCATGATTGCGCGCTCAAATATTCTTTGGCGACCTCTTTTGCTATGATGAGTTTTTGGATTTCTGACGTGCCGCCGCCGATTTCATACAGCTTGGCGTCGCGGTAGTAACGTTCGACGCGATATTCCGTCATATACCCGTACCCGCCGAGAATCTGGATGGCTTCATCGGCCGCTCGCACGGCTAGTTTTGAAAGCAAGAGTTTGATGATCGCCGCGTCTTTGGTGATGCGCTCGCCATGAGCGAGCTTTTTCCGCAACCCCATGCAATAACTCTTGAGCACCTCGAACTCGGCGCCTATCTGCGCGATCTTCTCTTGAATCAATTGATACTCGAGGATCGGATGGCCAAAAACTTTTCGGGTCGCCGAATACTTCACCATGATCGAAAGCAATTCATCGATGAGGCCCATGCCGATGCCAGAAAACGTGGCGCGTTCAAAATCGAGCGAATGCTTCATATCGATAAATGCGCGGCCTTCGGGCCCCAGCCTGGACTCAGCACCAACCTTGCAGTTTTCGAGAAAAATCTCTCCTGTAGGCGACGTTTTATGGCCCATCTTGCTCAAGGGCTTTCCCGTCGAGAGCCCCGGCAGCCCTCGCTCAAGGATGAAGGCGCAGCCCCCTTCGATTCCCTTGGGTTCAGTTCCCTTGAGCCGTGCAAGCACGATGAAGTAGTCTGCCA
This sequence comes from Bdellovibrionota bacterium, assembly GCA_040754655.1. Lineage (GTDB taxonomy): Bacteria > Bdellovibrionota > UBA1018 > UBA1018 > UBA923 > JBFMCE01. The sequence continues at coordinate 35,876 of JBFMCE010000031.1, forward strand.
CAGGCGCATTGGTGATGAAGGTCTTCGAACCGTTGAGAACATAAGCATCCCCAACTTTCTCGGCTGTGGTTTTCGTGCCAACGGCGTCAGATCCCCCAGTGGGTTCTGTCAACGCCCAACAGCCGATCTTAGAACCGTCTACGATGCCTGGCAGGTACTTCTTCTTTTGAGCATCCGTGCCATTTTTCAGAACATTGTTCCCAAACAGCACTGCGTTGGCCATCACCGAAAGCGCAAAACCTAAGTCAACGCGGCCCATCTCCGCGACGATGTCGAGGTAGTTGTTGATATCGCCGTCACCGCCCCACTCTTCAGGCAGGAATGAGGCTCCGAAACCCGCTTTGAAAAAAGATCGGAACGCTTTTTCCGGGAAAGTCCCATCTTCGTTCATTTGATCGACCACGGGTACAAGTTCCGTTTTTAAAAACTTTCGCACCTGCTCTTGAGTCAAAGTGAGTGTCATATAGAGATACTCTAAGGAAACAAATCGGTACCGACCAGCAAAAAAAACTCGCCGACGCGAGGCAAAAATCAATCGGCGGCGCGCGGCATTATAATTTAAATTGGCTCATGAAAAATGCAAGCGTCGCGTTTGATGGGTTCGAGCCATAAGCCTTTCCGGGCATGAGGTAGCCTCCACCGACTTGCAGCAAAAGCGAAGGTCGCGCTTCATAAGTTATCCTGAGATCAAGCTCATGACCAAGATCACTTGATGAGGGGTCAAGGACGACCGGATACGCCGAATCATTTGTGCTCGCACGCATAAAGTAAGAATAATCAAAATCGACCAAGACAGGGCGTTCAAAAGCCAGAAACCGAAGAGAAGACGATCCGCCTAAACGGCGTATGTTACGGATCTGAGGAAACGCATTCACAATTCCCAAAAACCGATGCGAGTCTGGCAATAGAGGAAGGAAAGCGCTCGCACGCCCATCGTTCGGATCACTATCGCCGGACGCGTGCAAGAAGACAGCCCTGAGGTTGCCCGAAATGGGCTTGAGAGACCAGGTTGAACCCGCATCAGCGTAAGCCAGAAAGGCCAACAAACTTTTTTCCCGGGCCTCAACGCTCAACCCTCCTGTTTGAAGAGAAAGCTCTTCGTTGAGAAAAAAGCTTTCAGCAAAAACAAGCTCAAGCCTTTCGCCCAAGAACCAATGATCGGTATCGATGTCTTTTGAGTTTAAGAGATTCGAATTCCCGCTTCGTTTCACCCAAAGAGCATAAAGATCAAGGGGCACGCCAGAAAAGTTAGCGTAGACGCCTGATAAAAAGTCTTCGAAATCACGCGTGGGCTTGCGATCATCTAAAATAGAAAAGAGCGCTCGAACACGTACCGGAGCCGACCGGTAGGTGGCCAACGCGCCGTCGAATCTGCGTGAGAAAGGAGTCCAGGGATCTCTTCCCACCATGAGCCCGTCGCCCAGGTGCCATTCTTGGCGCCCAAGCGCCAGAGAATGCGAAGAATGGTGTCGCACGAGCCAAAAAGCCTGTTGCAATGAACCGCCCACGGCGTCTGGATTCAAATGGCCGGTCTTCAGGGCTGCGGCGCCTTCCACAAAGAAAAGATAATTCCTCGTAGGAACAGCCTTGGCGTTGAGAGACGCTTTCAAACTCAGATTCTGACCCGATCGTTTGCTTGCCCTCGACACGGCCGTTGAGGTCTCCATATGAGAAACCCTCGACCAAAGATCGCCGCCAAATGAAAGCAGTTGATACTCGGAATAAGACAATGCCGGATCAAGGTAGTCCACCGCGGTTGGCCCGTTCCAATCCCACGACGACCGAAGCACCCGCAGCCGGGTCGACGATGACTCGGTGAGATCGAGCGTTGTTTGCTTGCGCCACCAATCCATTTGGAGCCTATCCATGGCGACCGGTTCACTCATCTGTTGGCCGCGATCGACTACGATTCCCTGGTTGGCCGCGACAAGGCGCGAGTTCTCGGGATTGTCTAGGGCTGAGACCTCGACTTCGCCGTCAAAAGCGCAAACGACCGATCGATCTCGGTTGGCTTCAATCACAAACTCGGTGCCACGCACGCCCATCAATGCATCGCGTGTTTTTATCTTGAAGGAATCTTGCGCGGAGGGCTTTGTCCTATTCACCAAGACCCTCATCCGTCCGGCGAAAATCTCGTACCAGCTCTTAAGTTGGTTCGACGCGGCGTTCGTCGGAATCGCAAATTCGGTGTTTTCTCCTAAAGTAACTTCGGTGTCTTTCTCGAGCTGGATCCGCGCTGAAGAAGCGCTACCGGTTTCAACAAGATCGCCTGGGATAAGCTCGACAGGGACGAGCTTCGGATCGACCTTCACTCGGCTTTTTTGCAACGAGACTCGGAATACCAAGCCCTGAATAGCTTCAATTGATGCCGCACCGGCCGCAGAACCCCAAAGGAACAAGATTACGGCGCAAAAGCTCACCCATAAGTGGATTTTGGAGTATTCTGTCATTATACTCAGACTTATGCCGATCGAAAAACAACTGGTCAACGAGCAACTGAAAGCCATCGATGATTTTCATCGGTTCTTTACGAGTCGAGAGATAAAGTACCTTCCCGAGGTCTTGTCTGAAAACGAAATCGTAAACGCGATCACCAGCGGATTTTACCAAGGAAAAACATGGATCGTCGTCATCACGAACGCCCGCATCATCTTTCTTGATAAGGGATGGTTCTTTCGGTTGAGGCAGCTTGACTTGCCTCTCTCGCAGGTGAGCTCGGTCGCGCAGGCGATCGGCGTGTTTTTCGGGGAAATTGAAGTATCGACGCCTGCAGGAAAGCAAAAGATAAGCTCGATTCCCAAGAAAGACGTCATCAAAGTGAGCTCGATCTTGTCGGGGCTTATTCACAAGCTCAACACAAAACAACCCGCTCACAGCGGTCGGATGGATCTGGCGGCTCAGCTCGAGAAGGTCGCCTCGCTTCATGAAAGAGGCTTTCTCACCGAGCAGGAATTTGAAGCCTCGAAAAAGAAGCTCCTGGATCCGCCGTTATAAATTAAATTTATTTATAAGTTC
>JBFMCE010000032.1:0-38738 GCA_040754655.1 Bdellovibrionota bacterium
AACTTAAGCGGTTAAGGGGAAAGTTTTACAACTTGGCCGGGACTCAATGAGCCGTTGGATCAGTTTTTGAAATAGCCCGATCTCTGAAGACCAAAATTTCGAATCGGGGGCTTATGAAAATTTTTCTATTGGCATGCTTGTGGCTGGTTTCTGTGGGTTCAACTGCGAATGCGCAGGTTTTGAGCGGAAATGGAAACTTACCTACGAAATACAGTTCGCTGGGAACCCTTGTTCAGGGCTACTTTCCCCGATCAACTTCTTTGGTTTTCTATCCAAAAGCCACTACTCTTTCAAAAGTAGAATATCCGGTGACGCGATACCGGGTTTTCTTGGAAACTTCGGCAACCACTTCTACCTACAAAGAACTTACGCCTCAGAGCAGTCCGAGCGCCGTTGTGAGCGGCAATACTTCTGGTCAGTGGGGATTTTTAGCTGAAGTCAGTCAATTGAAGTCAGGAACAAGATTTTATTTTAGGATGTGTGCTTTTCCTGTGACTGCCGGGCGTGCAATTTATTGTACAACGCGTTTCTATGGCACGACGAATGCTGCCGTCGCTCCGACACCGACTCCGACACCAACGCCACGCCCTAGCCCGACGCCGGTGCCAACCGCAACTCCGACACCACGTCCAAGTCCGACACCCGTGCCTACACCTACTCCAACTCCTGTACCAACACCAACGCCACGGCCGAGTCCGACGCCCACTCCGACTTCCGTTCCGACACCTACTCCAACGCCGGTGCCAACGCCCACTCCTACTCCGCGTCCAAGTCCAACACCGACGCCGGTACCGAGCCCAACACCTACTCCAGTACCTACTCCGTCCCCAGGGCCAGTCGCAGACAACTCAAGATCACCGCTAGGAACGAATCTTGGGGCACCAGCGAGTTGGCATCCTGATTGGGCGTTTGTTGATCAGTTCGTCAAAGCTCGCGATTGGATTCCAGGAACCACCTTCGCAAGCGGCCAGTGCGGCGCGCAGTGGAATTCAGGCCAATCAATGACCATGGATTCCAAAGGTTGGGTCGTTGATGCGCCCGCCGGTGTATGTCCGCACACGCTGATTATGGATTCAGGAACTGCGCAAATAGGCCAGTATGTCATGCTCTGGGAAGGTTCCGGCGACATCGGTGTAAGACATGACGCCAGGAATTTTCGCGTCACCGGACCAGGTCGCGCGGTATTTGACCTACCCGCCTCGACTACGGGCGGAGTGAATGTGGTCTTAAATTCGTTTGACCGCGCTAATCCTGTTCGAAATATCCGCGTGATCTCACCCGGGGGCGTGTGTGGCCGCTCGGTGAATCAGTTGAACTTTCTTAAGGGATGTTCAACCGCTCGCGGGGGAGCTGGATCTTGCGATGCGGGAGACAGCTGTTTTGATTTCGAGCAGGTTTATTGGAATCGTTTCTCTGATCCAGTGAGTGCGATGAACAACCCAAAGGCTGTGTTTCATCCCGCTTCTCTTGATCGACTGAAGAAATTTCGGGCGGTCAGGTTCATGGATTGGATGCATACCAATGACTTCTCTCGAATCACCTCGTGGAGCCAGCGCTCTACGGTTGACCGGCAACCCGCGTTCCGTGGCGGTTATGGCATTGCTTACGAATTCATGGTGGCCATGGCCAATGTGCTGAAAGCCGATCCGTGGATCAATATTCCGCATCAAGCTAATGACGATTACGTAAATCAAATCGCCCGATTGTTCAGAGACTCGTTAAGTCCTGAACTCAAAACCTATGTTGAATACACCAACGAAGCGTGGAATTCGGCTTATGCTTATCCTCAAAGCGGTTACACGCGAACTCAAGAAGGTTGCGTGTACAATGCTTCGAATTATCAATGGTCGAACTGTCCAGACTGGGGTCGAAGATTCTACGCTCAAAGAACGCGTCAGATCATGAACATCTGGACGAACATTTACGGAGAGGCAAGCCTCAATAGAATTGTTCGAGTCATCGGTGCCTTCTCTGGTTATCCTGATTGGAACGTCGAGATCATGCGCCACTGGGGAGACAATTCAGGGACAAATCGCAGGGCAGATGCCCTAGCGATTGCGCCTTACTTCGGCGGAAGCATGGGAAGCGAGCCTGAGGTCAGCAGTTGGACGACCGACATCTTGTTTAACCAAATCTTTAATGGAGGAAGGCTCGGCCAATCGCAGTCTGCCTTAAAGTCGGTTGAATCACAGATCACCAGGGGGGCGACTCTGGCAAATCAGTATGGGCTTGACCTGATCAGCTATGAGGGGGGTCAGCATCTTGTCGGAGTGGGAAATCTTCAGAATGATATCAATATGCAGAACTTGTTTATCGCTGCGAACAGGGATCCGAGGATGGGCCAGGCATATACCCAGTACCTGAATACGTGGAGGAACAATGGCGGGAAGCTGTTCATGAGCTTCACCCATATGGATGTCTACTCGAAGTGGGGAAGCTTCGGCACTTTGGAGTACCTCATGCAACCCACGTCATCAGCTCCAAAATTCAATGCGCTCATGAATTTCATCGACGCGAATTCTTGCTGGTGGAACGGATGTGAGCGGTAACCGTTTTCGAGTTAGGGCATCGGAAAGCCGATTGAGTGTTTGATCGTCGAGTATTCCGGGTGGATCGCGCCTGATCGAGTTCGAATGACGAGATCAGGTTCTTTCCAGGTTTGATGGCGAACGCTTTCTGGCAGATGATCTGAACGGATCATGCAAAACAATCCAAGAAGCGGTTTTTCGCCTTCTTTCAAAATAACGTTTCGTCTTTTGACGACCGTGAGATGCGAGCCTAGGGCGGCCTTCAACACGCGATCTTCTTGACGTATTGGCTCAATCGGAAAAACGCATGAGAAGACGCCTCCTGGTGCGAGGTGCCTCGATGCGACTTGGCAATAGTCATCGATGTTTCCCCTCGCCTCGAAACGACATGCGATTTTTTGCTCATGGTCTGAGAGAATTCCTGCATCGAGCGGAAAATACGGAGGACTGCCTAAGATCAGGTCGAAAGATTCCTCGGGTGAAAGAGCTTGAAGGTCTCGAAAATCGCTCTGCCTGATTTCATAACGAGAAGACAAGCCATTCAGCGCGGCTGAACGTCGTGCCAGATCCACGCTAATTTTTTGCGCTTCGATAGTGACGAACTGCGCTCCTGGCAGTCTCCATGCAGCGATCATCCCCACCGAACCGATGCCGCTGCCAAGGTCGAGAACCCGGTGCGCCGACGGACAGAGGCTTGTGCCGTACCAGGCTACCAGAAGGTCATCTGTTGAGTAGCGATGGCCTTGTTTGAGTTGCAAGATCTTGAAATGACCACTCAAAGCATCGCAGCTCACCTCTTGAGCTTCTTGTGGATCAAGTTCTATGCGCCACGACTCTGGAATCAACGGTCCCGGGACCGCCCAGTTCTTAAATTTTTTCAAGGTCTGGTTTCCCCGTGTTTCTTACAAAAAGACCACACCTTCTCTACAAAAAGCTTGGGTTCTTCTTGCGCGGGATAATGTGCGCTGCTCTTGAAGACATGGCATTCCGAGCGCGTAAAAAGTTTTTTTGCGGCCTCGCCCACCGCACTTCCCATCGCAAACTTACCGCCAAGCGCCAACACCGGCACTTTAAGTTTTTTTCGGCTTATTTTTTGAAAGAAAGCGGCGTCTTTCTCGCGTGTTCTATAATATTCGAGAAATGTTGGCAGTCTTTTGGGGCTGCGATAGGCATTTAGAAATTCCTTTCGATCCTCTGGGTCAAGGGATTTCGCGTTGGCTCGAAGGCTGAGAAAAAAATCGAAATACTCGTTTTGATTTTTAGAAATAAGGATTTCAGCCAAAGGCTTTTGCCCGTGAAGCCCCACGTGCCATATCGGATAGTGGTCTGCGCCCGGTTTAGGGATGCTGACGCCGATGCCAGGTGGAATTTCTTCTTCAATCACGACGCTGGAGACCCTTTTTGAAATCTTTGCGAGCGCTGCAGCGACTGATCCGCCCCAATCATGGCCGACGACTGAAAATTTTTCTTCGTGCTTGAGGACGGAGTCAAGAACTACTTCGATCTCTTTTGCGAGATTTTCTTTCTCGAAGTTTCCATTTTCCGCCAGGCTATCGCCTAGTCCTCTAAGGTCAATGCAAACCGTCTTGAAGCCTCGAGAGACAAATTGGGGCGCTACCTTGCGCCAATGCAGCGAGGTCAAAGGCCATCCGTGAAGTAAAACAAGAGTATGGCCCTGTCCTCGCTCCCAAGAAGCGTAGCGGCAATTTTGGACGAAAACCTTGGTTTCAAGTCCCAGCGATGCATGCATCCATGCGCTATACTACGCGGGCCCGCGGTCTCACAACAAAAGAGCGAAAATGTCTTAGAGTTTATGGCGCTGCGCTCTAATCCACCTTATGCTCTGTGCGATGGTGGATCAGGTGCTCGGCTAGCGTTGCGCCTCTGTCAAAATGTTTGTGGCTTTCCTTAGACACATCCTCAGCCCGTTCAACGAGATCGAGCTTGAGGTTAGGGTTGTTTGTGCGGCTCTGATAGAATTTTTGACCGCTTCGCCATAAAAAATAAAGAGCCCCTATCCCTAACGCCGCGCCCACGGGTGACTTCAAGAAGTTCAAGTTCATTTGTTGTTGTTTAAGCATAAGAGTCAAGCCTCATCATTTTTGGTTATTGATCAGACGATCCAAAAATGATTTGAGTTGATGCACAGATCATACCGAGCTTTGTCTGCAAGAGGGCCGAACGGGCAGCAAAGAATGGCCGTCAACGATTTCTTATTTAGTCGTGCTTGCGATAACTCTGTATTTCGATGACGGATTCAAAGTTGCGCGCGAGATAAGGGTGCGCGGTTTGAAGAAAGTAAAGCTTTGCTCCGAGAGTTTTAGAGAAGTCTTGCCTCGCTCGTATCATGGCTCTCCAAGTTCCTTTGCCGCGAAAGGCTTCATACACTGAACCTCCATAGAGCCAGCAGATGTCATCAAGAATCGACATGCAAGCTGTTCCGACAAACTGTTCGCCTTTTTTAAAATTCAAGATGCGGCTCATCCTTCCGAGTTCGCGGTTGAATGTCCTGTTGAATTGAGGAATCGTATCGTCGCTTAACTTGAAGATGTCGATTGTCATTTTTGAATAGTCTTTGAAGATTTCTAGGTCTTCAAAATCACCAGCGTAGACAGTGTACTCTTCAAGGACCGGAGCGGAAAACTCTTGAGCCGTGAAACAGTAGAATTCTTTCTTTTCTTTTTCATAACCTAATTCTTCAAGGAGGCTGCCGTCGACGCCGTTTCGAAAGGTTGGAATGGAAATAAAGGGCTTCTTGATCTCAGGCCTCTCCTTTTTAAAATTCTCTTCCATCAAAAGGAGATCTTTTTTTTCAAGCGTTTCACCAAGAAACAGGCTCCAACTCAAGCCTGGCATATCCAGCGCGAAAGGATAGTAAGCCTTGAACTTAGGGCCCCAAGACTGTTCTTTATCGTGGAGCGCTGAGCGCCAAAGCCTTAAGACGCGGTCAAAGGTTTCTTGTTGAGTCATTTTCATGCGTCGAAAGTCTTAATCCAAAGCTGCAAATAAATGCAACGATTCACTTAATTTCAGGGGCGAAAAATGGATCTAGGGCGAGTCCGACGAATCCTTGCCCTTTAATCGCTTGAGAGCGCTCACCGGCGAAGCTGGCCTGGTCCAGGTTTTTTGGTTTCTCTAAACGTTCGTGCCTACGGGTGTCGACTTTGTGCGCTGATACCTCGACTCCTGCAACGAGGTTTTGCCAAAGCCTCAAGCTTGTGGCGAACCGTGCTTCGAAGCTTGAATTCTCGCCTATTTCGCTGGCAGGCCGCAAGGTTTGGTTGAGTTCCGCTGCGGCCATCAGCCAGTTCTCAAGGGCTACGCGAACTCGCCCTCCTACCCTTAAGGTCTGATTGTTGCCGTCTCCTGTGCGGCCGAAACGATAGCTGATAGTAGGACCAATCATCGCCGTAAAGTCAGAATTGGCGTAATACACCCCTGCTTCAATGCCCGGGGCCCAAATCAAAGCGGGTTTGGATTTGTCTTCTTTTGGCTTCAATTGCAGTTGCATCGAGCCTTCAACATAACCAAGGCCGTAAAGTTGAAGGCCTTCTTTGCCTGTTACTGCTCCTGCGCCAATGCGAGCGCGATGGAACATGGTGAGTCGGGTGGTCGTATCGCCGTATTCGGCGTCTTCGCTTGGATCTTCGACATGATCGACCCTGAAATTACCGGCAAGGCTGAGGTCAAGCAGGAGTAGCTCAGAAAAACCAGGGTTTTCAAAAAGAAAAAGACCGTCAAAGGCCATTCGAAAATTGCCTTCGTCATCGTGAGGGCGATCTATCACGTGGCGCTGTGGAGGGCCCCAATGAGGGTCAAAACAAAGGCTGAAGGCGCATATGATGCGCCAAGTGAAATATTCCCCGCTGTACTGAGTCTGACCGATGCCTACGGCAAACGAACTGAGCTCATGGCCACGAACGAGTTTAAGCTCGGGGACAAGAGAGACGTGGTGTGCCTCATCGGCTCTCAACTCAACGGCTGAGCGGAAAACGCCTACGGCAGCCATGATTAAGAAACAAAGATAATGAAGTTTCAAGCGCCCTCTATACCTGCGGGTACGTATAGTTCTTTTGAACTTATAAATCAATTTTATTTTCTTGACCGCTAGCCACGGGAATCGACGGTCAACTGCGCCTCGGACAGGAATTGCCCACCGTGCTGAATGAGCTAGACTAATGTATTGATTCGAAATATCCAACATGGAACAATGAAATTACGGCTTGATCAACACATGAAAAAACTACTTTTAATCTCATTGGGTTTTGTCTCAATATTGGGCTTTTTTGGCTGCGCCACGGGTCCTACGCGCGGTTCAGACCCTTCTTCTGGGGAATTTTCAAGAAAAGACGCGCTATTGAAGGTGGAAGACCTTCTAAAGGCGGATGCGAAGATCGAGGTCGAGGATCTGCCTCTTGATGAAAATGAGAAGGCCAACCTCATTTCCGAGGTTACAAGAAAGTCTCGCAGAAACATCCCCATTGAAATCAACGAACAGGTCGAAGACTGGATCGCTTTTTTCACGACGAGAGGGCGTGAGCGCTTCAATCGATATCTTAGCAGGGGCAGCGAGTACCGTGAAACCGTGGTGCGAATTCTAAGGGAAAACCGCATTCCCGAGGACTTGTATTACCTTGCGTTGATTGAGAGCGGTTTCGTCGTGAATGCGAGGTCTCACCAACAAGCTGTCGGCATGTGGCAATTCATCCGGCCTACGGCCAGGCGCTACGGGTTGCGCGTCAATCGGCACATTGATGATAGAAAAGATCCCATCCGCTCAACCAAAGCCGCCGCACGTTACCTGAAGGATCTTCATGGCATGTTCGGCTCTTGGCACTTGGCCATGGCAGCCTATAACGCTGGCGAAGGCCGTATCATGGGTGCAATTCGCAAGGGGAAGACTCGAGACTTTTGGACGCTGGTAGAGCGCGGGGTGCTTCCGAAAGAGACGATGCACTATGTTCCGAAGTTTCTAGCGGCCCTCATCATCGGGGAAAACCCGCGTAAATATGGTTTTGATCCCGTCGATCGGAGAGATTATCCCAGGCTAGCCGAAGTACGAGTGCCTGCAAGCGTGCGTTTTAGCGATTTGGCTAGAGTAACGAGCGTCAGTTACGCGGAATTAAAAAAACTCAATCCACACTACGCACGCGCAGCCACCCCAAGGTCTCCCGCGAGTTCGAAGATCTGGGTTCCTCAGACGAACCTGAAGGAATTCAGCTACAAAAAGCTAAAACGACTTCGTTCTTCGGAACCTGCGCGTGAAGTCGCTATCCACTCAGCCAATGCCGGCTACGGCGTGAACAAGAAATCAAGCTATCACCGGGTACGCCGGGGCGAGAACCTGAGGATGATTGCCGAGCGCTATAAAGTTTCGGTAAAAAAGCTAAAGCGTGCGAATAGGCTTGGTTCATCTATGCTTCAGGCGGGACAGTACCTCAAAGTGCCTCAAAGAAGCATTTAGAGCGGCAATAGCAGCATTTTGGTCGGCGCGAGGAGTTTAAGCCGACCGATAACCTGAGCCAGGTGCGAGCTTTTAACAGAGCTATTCGGAATGGTCTTTGCTTGTAGGCTTACTCATTACCTTCCACTTACTAAACAAGCGAGGCGTTTATGCCACAGACAAAGAAAGCCAAACGGCAAAGGCTGGATTCAGCCGGAAGATCAGGCCGCCCTATTGAAAGCGTGCAAGGCGCCACTAGGCCGATCACAGTGGTGACGAATAAAAGGCCCAAATTCTCGATCTTCAGCAACGCAACGGGTGCGCAGCGCTCAAAACGCGCGGAATGATCATTCTTTTACAGGATCCGTCGCTGCCGGCTTTCTTAGGCGTTCGAGCAACTGTTTTGATTTTAAAACCAGCGCGATGCCGATACCGACCGCTAATCCTTTGAGCAGGTCAGTGGCGAGAATCGCGACAAAGGTCGTAAGCCAGATCAAGCCATCGATGGCATCGTGTTTCATGGTCTCAAAGAACTTCATGAAGTTCACTAATTTGAAGCCTGTGACGACAAGCACCGCCGCAAGAGCCGTTAAGGGGATCTTCGCCAACAGAAACGGAAAGAGGCCTACGAATACCGCGATCCATAATCCGTGTAAGACCGTTGAATAGCGTGATTTTGCTCCGGCGTTGATGTTTGCCGCCGAGCGCACGATGACGCCCGTCATGGGTAGCCCTCCTAGGGCGGCAGACAAAGTGTTTCCAACGCCTTGAGCGATCAACTCGCGGTTCAAATTCGCCGGAGGTCGCGAGACATTGTTTTGAGACGCGAGAGTGTCTATGGCTCTGGCGGTAAGCAAAGATTCGGCGCTGGCGACTACGGCTAAGGCAAGCGCGGGTGCGGCGCATTCTAGGATGCGACTCATCCATGCTAAACTCAAGAGCGATGAAAGTTGTTGTTCGACCACTGGCAGCAAGGGTTCAAAGTTCACACGAGGAAGATCAAAGGGCAGGCTGATCAGGGTCGCGATGGCAACCGCTGGAAGCGCGCCCGGAAGCCAACTGTATTTCTTTGCTAGTTTTGGCCAGGCGACTTGAACAGCGATAGCGAGTATTCCGCACAAAAGAACGGGGTTTAAGACGCCCGAAGTGCCGATGGCCTGGTTGAGGGAGCTGCCGATCGAGCCAATCGCACGCCATGCTGATTTTGGCGCATCCGAACCGATCAGCACGTGAGATTGACCAGCGAGAATGACAAAGCCTATCGCTGAAAGCATGCCCTCAAGAACGGGCTTGGGAACGAATAAAAAGATTTTTCCCATGCGAAACACACCCATTAAAAATTGGATGAATCCGCACATCATCGCGGCGAGCGCAAGCCCTTCGAGCCCGTACTGTTGGATGATCTGGAATACCAACGTCGTAAGACCGGCGGCTGGGCCGGAAACAACCAAGGGCGCGCCAGATAGAATCCCTACGACGAAGCCGCCGATTACGGCTGTAATAAGGCCTGCTGAGGCGCTGCCGCCTGAGGCCATTGAGATTCCAAGTGAGAGCGGGATTGCAACTACGCAAACCACAAGGCTTGCGACAAGATCTTCCTTAGTTGGAGTCAACTGCTTTCTGATATTTGTGGCCATCATTTCTTCCTTGAATGAGTGACAGGTTTTCAGGGACATCGAATTCAACTTTTCCGCTTCTGATGTCGTACAAAGATCCCACGACCAAGAGGCGTTCCTTTTCGATGTATTCGTTCAATAGCGGGCTTCTCTTTTGAATCATTTCAACCGAGTGCCGGATATTTTCTTGGGTAGCGCTGTGTTCCAAAGCTTTGCGGTCTGAGAGGTCTGTGGACTTGGACATCGCCGTTTTGACCGCGGGCCTGATGCGCATGATGAGTTTCTCAAGATTGGGCGTTAGCTGCTTGTTCTGGTTCAATTCAGATTCAACAGTGGTGTGTATGGCGCCGCATCCGACATGGCCCATGACCACGCACAGTTTTGTCTCGAAGCTCAATACAGCAAATTCAATGCTGGCAAGAAGAGAAGGCGCGACGATATTGCCGGCCACCCGTATTACGAACAAATCCCCCAGGCCTTGGTCGAAGACCATTTCTGTCGGGACCCGCGAGTCCGAGCAAGTGAGAACGATGGCGAAAGGCGATTGTCCTTTTTCAGCAAGTTCTTTGAGTCTGTCCATGGTTTGAAAGCTCTCTACCGAACGTAATCCGTTCACGAAACGGTGGTTGCCTTCAATCAACAGATTCAACGCTTCAATCGACGACGAAATCTTCTTCTTTTTCGTATTCATGATCTACCTCCTATAAAAAAAATGAACGAGCGAACAGTTTAAAGTGAACGCTCACGCTTTGGGAGGTTTGGTGCAGACAGCGAGGTACTGGCTCGTGAGGCTTGAATTGTCTTCAGGCCAGGCCAATGAGTGGTGAAGGTCAAAATCATGGTTTGTAGCCGAGAGTACGGCTGGGTCTTGCAGCTTTTCTGATTCAAAGGAGCTGCTCTCTTCACAGTCGCGGGATTCGTCATCAACGCTTGTCGAGCAGACTACGAAATCGTTTGCCCCAGCGGCCTGCAGAGCGCCAGGGAAGTGGGAGAAAAACACGCACGACACTATGAGCGCGCAGATCAAGGTTGAGAATTTTGAGATCAGGCTCTTCGACATCTATGCAAGATGGTAAACAGATTTTCGGCGCAACTCAAGTCGGCAAAATTTTTTGTGGGTAATTTTTCCGACTGAGCGGCTTTATAAATCGTTTTTATTTTACTCGCTTCGATTGAAGCGAATCAAGTTTGAGTTTAAAGCGAAGCCCGGGGCGGACGCCCTGGTTTTGGATCGTTTACCCCTCTATGGGGAAGAAAGAACCCAAGAGACTCGAGATGGCTGCGCGAGGCATCGATGATATCGCTTGCCAGATCTTCTTTGTAACGCTTGAGTTGCCTGCGACCCTTTCGGCTCAGAGTCATGAGTTTCCCCGCGGTCGGATATTCATCGCAATAACCTTTCAGGTCCGCGAGATAATCTACTAAAAATTTGGCCTCTGAAACCGCTAGGCCACAGTCTTTGACGTCTCTTCCGGCAGTGATGAGTTCGTCGCAATGGGCCGACGTGCTTGCCATGAGGTCTGCCGATCCGATAGTTGCGATGTACTTCTCAGCCAACTCGCATGCGCCGTCTTCTGAAGTGAGGCGGGCGTATTCGCCGCCTCTTTGCAACTCGATGCGTTTGTAATGGTCAGTCAGCGCTTGCACTTCGCGAGAGGCCCGAGGATCGGCACCGCCAGAATTCAATGGAGCGTTTGACGAGGCAGCCGGGGGGCCACCTGCTCCGTCGTCGCCAGTGCCAGACTGTGTTTGGTCGTCACCTCCGCATCCTGAGACGAGAGTAACCGTTAAAAGCGCCATCAATGACACGAAAGCGTGTTTCATAACTTTACGATCCTTTCTTTGAGATCAACTGACCTTAAAGCAACCCTCGTACCAGCAGGGCTTTGAGCTCAGGTTCAATAGGTTATGTTTATAGCACTGGGTTGTGATCTGTATTTTTTACATGGCGTGATCATGGGCTAGCCAGTTCATGGCGCTATTAAGGAGAAGTTTTGTGTATTTAAGATGTTGAAATATAATGACTTTTTAGTCGTCCTGTTCAGATAGACCCGCACCACTTGGGAGCCTTTCAAAAAGAGTCTCATCAGAGTCTTCTGACCAAGGAGCGTCAGCGCTATCAATCTTTGGAAAAGCTTCTGCCATTGCTTCATTGAATTCGGAAACATCTTTTGCCGTGATCGTCACTTTATAGCTCTTGATGGAATTGAGCTCCTTAGCGATGAGATCAGGTGTTGGATTTGCGACGCCCAAGGCTTCGAGCTTTTGTATTACGCGGTGTTGGTGGAAAAATAGTTTCTGACTTTTCATCTTGTAAGACAAGCCGGCTTGGGAGAATGCTTTACGCGAGACCTGGGTTTTTACGTGAAATTTAAAGGCGGTGGTGAGCCACTTTTGAGCAAGATAATAGTCTAGTCGCGCTTCCTTCATTAGTGCCATGACCGTTTCCGCCGCCATTTCTTCTAGGTCGTCCTTTGTAAATTGAAACTGTTTTGTCCAATCAAGCCTTCTGTATTCCATTCTTAAAAGCGCCATTCCCTGAATGACAATGGCTTTTTCGATGGCCTTTGTTTTTGTCGAACGATACTCAAGTATCATTCGGTCAAGGCTACTTCGCTGAGTAGGCTCAACTTGTTTTTTTGACTCGAAATGTCCTTTGGTTCTCTTTTGACCGAAAAGAGCCAATACTTTTTTGTGCTCGTCTGGTGAAAGATGCCCCCGCAGATCTTCCAAAGCTCTTGCATGGGTTGTAACTTCTGGGCTCATTTCTGCCGGCGAAGAAAACGGAATAACATAGTTGGGATCCTTAGACTCGGCCAGTACTCTTCTAGCCTCAGCAACGATGGGCGGCGCGGGAACTTGCTTTCGCTTAGATTTCGGCCTTGAAGCCAGTCTTTCTTTTCTAGCAAGAACCTTCTTTGCTTTCATCGCCGCAAGAAGGTCTTTGTATTCTTCATCACTAAGGTAAGTTCTAAGTCGGAGCTCGTTGAGTTGACGGCTGTTTAGAGGGTTGATGTTTTCGGTGGTTGACACGTCAGCAATATAAAACTCGTTTTTCGCGGTGGCGGCCCGATACTCCCGAATTAGGCGTCTTGCGTGATCGATCAAGTTTTTAAGTTCGGGATCAGCCTCGAGGTTGAAGAGCTGGAGCAATTTCTTGTATTTGGATTTGCTGAGCCCTTTCCTCAATTTTATTCGTATCGAGTTCTCACCCCTCGTCGGGTCCAAGTCCTTCCAAGTCCTCACGGGCATCACGTAACTTTCGCTTCGGGCGTGGGCTTCCTCGGCCTCTGCAAGTAAACGTTTTGCGTAAGCAGTGAGCGATTCTTTGCCAGCTTTTTGAACCTTTAGATAGGCCGCGTAATCTTTTATGGGGACAGCTTCAAGAGTGGCCGTATAAAACTGTCTCTTGGATCTAAATCCAAGCTTGGCTTGCAACTCGGTCAAGGTCTTGACGCTAGGAATGTATCGTTTTTTTTCGGCAGCAGCCTGTGCAGCCGCCGAAATCTCATGGCGAAGGAAGACAGCTAATTTATCGATTTTTTTGCGTGAACTTCTGAGGATTTCCAGAAAACGAGTTGCGTCTTTTTGTGAGATCTCTCCGCTTTCTCTCATTCGAGTGAACGTCACGCCGGCGGGAGGATCTATTTCAGCCACCGTGAAAAAATCAAGTTCTAACGCTTTTCCCTCTCGTTTGGCTATCACCGCTTTTTCTAAGGTGTCTTTGACGACAGCTTTGATCCGTTCTCTTGGGGACCTATTCTCAGCAAGGGCCTGGATCAAAGTTTCAAAATCTGCGGATGGAAGGGAGTTTTTTAGGTGGTGTCGGACCGATTTTCTGTCTTTTCCTGAAAAGTCCTCCCATTTTCTTTTTGGGTGCTCAAATGGAATGCTTGTTTCCTTGCTTGTGGAATAGGCCGCTATTACTTCCCTAGCTTCTTGAACAAGACGGGCGCGGTCTGGATCAGCCGCGATCCTGTAGATTCTCTCTAATTGATCCAATTCCTCTTTTTAAGTTCTTTTATCAGAGAGTTTGGGAAGGCGAACTTAAGCTGTCCGGGACGCATTCCTTCGATCCATTCTTTCGTAGGTATGAATGCCTCTCCTCGTGCCGCTGCAGCATTGTCGGCCGCGAGAAGGGATCGCGCTTGTCGAACACCGAGGTTTTCATGAGCGATGCGGCTTCGCGTGCCACCAATGAGTTGTTTTAAGAGCCCGTATTCGCCATCGTCAAGATGTGATTTAAGCTGGCTGATCAAGGTTTGATAATTTGTCTTTGTGTCGAGTTCTCTTAGGTTGTTGTACCGAGGAGCGGAAATTTTGCCTGTTGCTTCGAGGGCAAAGTGTTCATCGATGATGGCCCTCGCTCGCTGGACTCCGAGAGGTACTGAAGGAGGTGCTTTTGCAGATGCCCTGGCGGCCTGAGCAGCGGTCTTTGCCGCTCTTACTTTCTCCCTCGCGGTCGCATCGCTTTCGGTCAGCGCATTTCCTAATTCCTTGAAATCCTCTTTGCTGAGAATGTGGTTTTTTAGGGCCGCACGAATAGATTCCCTTTTGCGTTTTGGAGCGAGGTCGGTCCAATAACGATACGAAGAACGGAACGAGACCTTATTCGCTTTTGCAGTTCGATATTCGTCGAGAAGGGCATACGCCTTTTTTTCGAGGTCGCGATATTCTACCGGCAAAACCGGCCTTTGATCTCCAAGGCTATCGATGAAGGCTTGGGCCGTCGATTTTACGACATTGCACGGATCTTCGTCCAGTTCGGCCGAAGCTAAGAGCGTGCGACCTCCGGCAAACTGAATCAAAATAATGATGAGAGCCCCAAAATAAATCGTCACATTTACGGATCGGAAATCATTGCGACAAACCCAAGTAGAGCGGTCTAAAATATGGACTTCTAAGTTTCTCTGGGCGGTATCCGATATAATAAAGTGTACCCATTGTTTAGGGCAGTTTTTGCCGCCTCTGTTGCCATACCTCTTGGTTTAGGGATGATCGCTGGGAAGAGCGAAGCCGATCATTCAGGCCAATATTCATCACTGGAGCTCTCTGCGCATGAGCCAGGATTCAAGGTCTACGCGGCAGAAAGGGATTCTCGTTTCATCGTCGACGCTTGCTCGCATCGAGCGCTAAAAAATCCGGCCGAAGAGAAGTCGCTGGTCCATTGCTTGTTCTACGGTGATGGAGATGAGTTTCATCAGATCTGGGATACCTCGCTGATTTCAAGCAAGCCCAAAATCTTTGATAAAGATGAACTCGAAGCAAACGAGCGCATACGGATACGGCAAGAAAAAACAGTTTCCCGCGAGTTGCATTTTCACTACGAGATTGATCAGAGCCTGAAGTGGTGGGCAAGGTCTGGAAGCTTGAAGTACGACGCCCTTCATCCAGAGGTCTGGCAAGCAAGTTGCTGCGTCATGGAAAACGAGAAGTGCAAAACGACGACGACAACTTACGTTGAAGTCAAAAACGAACGCATTTTAAATCGCATCAGGAATAAGGCGCGGTTTCATGCGTTGCCGCTGATTAAGAAGCCGCTGGGCCTTTTTCTCAATCAAAAAACTTTGGAATGGATTTATGTCGAAGTGACAGCTCATCCCGAACCAAAAGGTTTGCCCAGCGACTACACCGTGTATATAGGCTCGCCAAAGATGCTGAAGAAGATCGAGGTGCTTGAGGCTAGTTTCAAGAGCGCCAAGATCTTGGTTTCAGGAAAAAACACGCGGCGTGTGCAGAAGGAGTTGCGACACATGCTTTCAACGAAGCGCGGTTTGATCGCGATCCCAGCGATGACTGAAACAACGCCGGCGCGTTGGAATGGCCAAGCGGTGCTCAAGCCTATCAAACTTGGAGACGAAAAACTTGCCCTGATCGGAATCCCCAATTCTCAAATGATGAGGGTGAACTTGCGCTCCCCTTGCGAGCAAAGAGGCCGCGGTTTGGCGAGCGCTTCTCGTTTTAGGGAGATCCAGGCGAAAGATCCCAGTTTAAAAAAACGCTGAGGTTAGGCGGGAATCGACCACTTCTTATAACGCATGAGAAGAAGAAGGCCCGGAATTCCGACCAGCACGCAGACAAGGAAATAATACTCCCAGCCCAGTGTTTTAGCGAGATAACCAGAAGGCGCGCCTGCAACGTAGCGCGAAAGCGACATGAAGCTTGAGAGCAGCGCATATTGGGTGGCCGTGAATCTTTTATCGCACAAGCTCATCATGAACGCCGAGAAGGCAGCAATCCCCATTCCGCTGCAGAAGTTTTCAATCGCGACAGCAGCCACCATGGCAGGATAATTGTGCCCTAGGTGGGCGAGCCACATGAAGGCCAATCCAGAAGCGGCTTGAGTGATGCCGAAGATCCAAAGCGAGCGCTCCATCTTGAGCTTCACCATCAATGTGCCGCCAACCAGCGTCCCGGCGATGACCGAGACCATCCCGAAACCCTTGGTAACCGCGCCGATATCAGTTTTGCTAAAGCCGATGTCGAGCATGAACGGGGTGATCATGGCAAGCGTCAAAGCCACATCAAGCTTGTAAAGGATCATGAAAATCAAGACTTCGATCGCGCCCTTTCTCTTGAAGAACTCAATGAATGGAAGCACTACGGCATCAGTCAAAGTGCGTGGTGGTTTTTCTTCGATTTGAGGTTCGGGCGCCAGGACCGAGGTCAGCACTCCTGTCGCCATGATGGCCGCCATCACTAGATAAACTGTTTTCCACGGCAAATGGTCCGCCATGATCAGAGCCACCGCACCTGATGTGATCATCGCGATCCTATAACCCATCACGTACAATCCAGATCCAACCCCGAATTCGTCCTTGGTCAAGATTTCTGTTTTGTAAGCATCGACCACGATGTCTTGGCTTGCCGAGAAAAACGCCACGATCACCGCCAACGTCGCGACCATTGCGGGGTTCTGAGAGGGGCTTGAGAACGCCATCGCGGCGATGCCAATAACCAAGCCGATCTGGGTGATCAGCATCCAGCCGCGCCTTCTACCCAAGAAAGGCGGCACATATCTGTCCATCAAAGGCGCCCAAAGAAACTTGAGTGCATAGGGCATTCCTACGAGAGAGAAGACTCCGATGACCGTCAGGTCGACTTTCTCGCTGGCCATCCAAGCTTGAAGGGTAGCGAAGGTAAGGGCGAGAGGAATGCCGCACGAGAATCCTAGAAGCAGGATCGCAGCCATTTTCCAGCTAGCGAAGACGTGCAGTATCGATTTCATGAAAAGTCGTACCTGCGCAAGACGTCGATTGCTGATTTAAAACCCAGCCTCACGATTTCGGTCATTCTTCGGCCCGAAAGATTGAAATGATCGCCGAAGAACATCTGATGGTCTTTTGATTTGGGATGAATATAAATGTAGTCCACGTTTTCCTTGAAGTTTAGCTTCCGAGAAAGCTGATCCAGGCACTGAGTCCTCAGGTGCTCAGGAAGGTTGTGTTCTTTAAAGAAGCGAGAAACCGTCTCATGGGCTACCGCATGACGCTCTTGAGTCTCGATGAAGAATTGAATCTTTCTTTCAATCATGAGGTAAAGCGCTTGAATCATGACCGCCGGGATGCCGTACTGGTGTAGCGAGCCGATCGCCCTGGAATAATGGTACGGCTGGTGCGTGTAACTTGCGATGATCAAGTCTGCGCCAGCGTCGAAAGCCACGTGGGTTGATAAAGTGTCGCGGATTTCGCCGTCAAAATAATAAAGTGGATTGCCCTTCTCATTTTTGATCGGGTACGGCGAGAATATCAAAGGCAGCGCCGTGCTGGCGGCGCAAGCATCCGAGATATTCGTGGTATTGATATAGCTCACGGTCTTGTCGTCGGGCATGTATTTGTATTTGCCGAAAACGACTTTCCTGGAGTGGTTGAGCTGGGTCGCCAATATAAACAGGTCTGGTTCATAACTTTGGAAGTCGTTCGAAGGGAGCACGTCCTCCCTTAAGTATTTTTCAATGCCCGAGGTCGTGAATATGCCCGGGAGTTTGAGCCATTTCCATTTAAAGAGGTTCTCGTAAGAATCTTTGGCGAGTTTTCGAGCGAAGTTGCCTAACGCCGGAAGCTTTCCGACGTCGGTGATCGCGCCGAGCATGTCGAGCAGGCTGGCATCCTTCCGCAATGAGAACATGGTGGTGTAATTGAGCCTTTTTAAAGACCTCGCATTAGAATCAGCCTGTCTTTTGCCAAGAAATGCGTCAAAGATCTGATCGAGGCTGTAACCGCTTGCTAGGTATGAGCAAATAATGCTTCCGGCGCTTGAGCCGACATAAATAGAGATCTCACGGCCGGAAGAATCTTCCATCTTTACCCGGTCGGGGTCGCCTGCGGCCTCGCGCTTAAGGCCCCCACAGAATTTAAACCCCTTTTCTTGAAGCGCGAGAGCCACGCCCAGGTGGAAGGCCCCGGCTTTTGCTGCACCACCGCTACAAACGAATGCTATTTTAGACTTTTTGGGGATCTTGATGCGACGACGGCGTTGATCCATAGCTCTTTAAGGGATGGTACTTTACTTTCCCGCTTGGTGAAAATAAAATCTTCTAATGATGGTGGGAGGTTACGGGGATATGATCGGTCCGTCTCACGGTGAGAATAGAATAGAACAGTGGATTCCAATCCTGGATTATGCGGTGCTTACAGGCATGAGCACCTCGACGTTGCGTCGATACATCAAGGCAAAGAAAATTCCTTATAAAATTGAAAACGGACGTTACCTTCTGCTGGCGGACTCTCGACTTGCCGAACAATATGCGCAGCAAAAAAGCCCGCAACGCCGGATACGATCAAATTGGGACGGTGTGGGCGATGGAATCGAAGTAGGTCCTTCGATCGACAACAGGGTACGTGAGCTTGAAGAAAAACTGGTTCGAGCCCAAGAGCAAATCAGTGAACTTAAAATGCTTGTGGCGATATATGAAGAAAAGCTCGCGCAGTCAGATCACTAAAGGATTTTTTCAGAGCGGCATCCTCGGCACGGCTTTTTTTTTGTCGCTGGGTTCTGTTCAATTGGCATTTTCAGATTCTGACCCGAATCAACTTTTATCCTTCAAGAAAATCTATATTGAACCTGTTCAAGACAACGTCGACGGGACATTCAATGAACCGGTAGCGCAGTCTTATCGTGAGGTCTTCGACAGAAACCAGAGATTCGAGTTGGTGAACTCAAAGGAAGAGGCCAATGCGACGGTACAGACGAAGATCGATAAAAAGGCTACCGGCATTGATCTAGAAATCTCACTATTCATACCTTCCACCGGCGAGACCTTCTCTACGGATCGAGCGACCGTTCCTGCCGGAACCGAGGGCAAAGAAACCGGCATCACCGTCAAAGGGCTCTTGAAGACCGTTTTAAAGCGGATTCCGTTTTATGGAACCGTGACGGGACGCGAAGGAACTGAGCTTACTTTCGACATTGGCTCGGCCCACGGTTTGCGGCCCGGCGATATCGTTCAGATTTCGCGGATCGATCAAATCAAGCGCCATCCGCTTTTAAAGGCGATCGTAGACGTGCAATTGGTCGCCGTAGGCAATGCAGCGATCGAACAGACCGAGGATACGATTTCTTTTGGGCGCGTATACACCGAGATCACTGGCGAACAGATCAGGAAATTCTACAAAGTGACGGCCATCGAGGGTCATTTGCCCGATGAGAAAAAGGCGTCACCTCAAGATCCTGGTCTTCTCGAGGCGAATGAGAAAGATGATCAAGACAAGCCGCATATTGGATTTCTTGGTCTAGGCGTGCTCATGTCTTCGTTCGCTTCTTCGACGTCGCAAAGCTCTACGCAGGTAGGCGGGGCGCGCACTTTCTCGGGTTCAGCTTTCAATCCGGGGTTTCAACTCAACGGCGAGGTTTGGCTTACGAAAAACTGGTTCGTAGATTTGCTGTTCGGCGCTTCGACCATGTCGTTTCGGCAAATAGACACCTCGATCGAGCCGGCTCCTCAAGGCACCGGAGTGGGTTCGAGCAATAGGGCGTTTAGCATTAATGCCGGGTACAAGTATCTTCCGACGGGTTCGATCTACGGGCCTCAGGTTTACCTGAAGCTGGGTTACTATAATTTTTCATTTGGCACTACGGCGGAAGCCGCAAGCTTGTTGTCTTCCAAGACCTATTCAGCGCTCAATCTCGGCATTGGAGGTTCTCTGCCGGTCGAGCGTTCGAATAAATGGGGCGTTTTATTGAATCTCAATGTTCTGTTGTTTCCTAGCTTGGAAGAAGACGCGGCTTTTAGATCTGGAACAAATTCTTCGGCAAGTGGCGTGAATTTCTTCGTGGGCGGGTATCATTACCTGAGCAATCGCCTGTCGGTTCGGGCGGGCTTTCAATTCGATAGCTACTCTGCCGATTTCGAAGAAGGCTCATCGACGAATCAGAGGGTCATCGGTTTCATGCCCTCGGTTCTTTATCACTTCTGAGCTCCATTGTAATCTTGGCATTTTTTTGAGAGAAATCCCAACATGCCGACTCGCGCAAAAGAAAACGACATACGAATAAAGATAGAGAAACTCTCTGCCGAAATCGAGAAACACAACCACCAGTACTATGTGCTCGATAAACCGATCATCTCCGACTTCGAGTACGACAAACTCTTTCGTCAGCTGCAAGAGCTCGAAGCGGCGTATCCCCAGCACAAATTGAGGAACTCGCCCACCGATCGCGTTGGAGGAGCGGCTCTTGAAAAATTCACGAAGCACAAACACCTCGTGCCGATGTTGAGCTTGAATAACGCCTACTCAGTTGAAGAGTTTCGCGAGTTTGACCAACGCATCAAGCGCATACTTCACGTGCAGCCTGATGAAACGATCGAATATTGGTGTGAGTTGAAGTTCGACGGTCTTAGCATGTCCGTCACTTATGAAAATGGCGAGCTTAACATCGCGGCCACGCGGGGAGACGGCACGATCGGCGAGAACGTCACACAGAACATCAAGACGATTCGAACGCTTCCCTTTAAGCTCAAAGGCGCGCATGTTCCTAAGCTGATTGAAGTGCGGGGTGAGGTCATGCTCTCCCACGAGAATTTCAAAAAGCTCAATGCTGCGAGAGAGGGGGCCGGGGAAGAGCTTTTCGCGAATCCTCGGAACGCCGCTGCTGGCAGCATCCGGCAACTTGATCCGAACATCACGGCTTCGCGACCTCTAACGGTATTCCTCTATGGGTTGGGAGCGTATGAACCTGGCGAGAAATCGCAACGCATCACGACCCAGGCGCAGCTTGCGGAGCAACTAAGGGAATGGGGTTTTCTCGTCTCCGACCACTACTGCCTATGCAAGGGAACGGCAGAGGTCGAAAAATTTTATGAGAAGGTATTGGCTCAACGAGAGAAGCTCCCATTCGATATCGATGGCATCGTGGTCAAAGTGAATTCTTTTCGCTTGCAAGAAGAGCTGGGATTCGTGGCGCGCGCGCCCAGAAGCATGGTGGCCTTCAAATATCCGGCCCGCCAAGAGATGAGCACTGTTCAAGACATCGTCGTACAGGTCGGACGAACCGGGGCCTTAACTCCGGTCGCCATCTTGAAACCGGTGCAGGTGGGTGGTGTGACGGTCACGCGGGTGACTCTTCACAATCCGCAAGAGATCGCACGAAAGGATGTTCGCATTGGGGATAAGGTCGTGGTTCAGCGCGCGGGTGATGTTATTCCTGAAATCGTGAAAGTCGTAGAAGAGCACCGGCCGCCCACGGCGAAACCATATCATTTTCCGACGCAGTGCCCTTCTTGCGGAAAGAAAGTGCGCCATGACCCTGACGAGGCTGTTCCACGTTGCGTGAACCCTCATTGCGAAGCCCAGGTGAAAGAGCGAATCGCGCATTTTGGGTCGAAAGACGCGATGGATATTGTCGGCTTGGGTTATAAGATTGTGGAATATCTCGTGGACGAAAGGCTCATCCAAGACCCATCAGGGTTGTACCACCTCAAACCAGATCAACTCTTGAGTCTCGAAGGGTTCAAAGAGAAGTCGGTGAACAATCTTCTTTCAGCCATTGAAGCCTCAAAGAGCAGGCCTCTTCCGCGCGTGATTTTTGCCTTGGGCGTACGCCACGTGGGCGAGACGTTGGCAAAAGTCTTGGCAAACAGCTTTCATTCACTGGAAACGCTCTCTAAAGCGAAAGAAGAAGAACTTCTCGAGGTGAACGAAATCGGGCCCGAAGTCGCCAAAAGCATTGCGGAATGGTTTTCTGAGCCCGCGAATCAAAAACTCATTCGCGAATTGAGAAAGGCGGGCGTTCAAGCGCACGAGGCCCCAAGACCGGCTGGGGGCGGAAAGTTGAGAGGAAAAACGGTCGTGGTGACAGGTACCCTGCCCTCCCTGAAAAGATCAGAAGCGCATGCCTTGATTGAATCTCATGGCGGCACGGTCGGCAGCTCCGTCACAAAGAGCACTTCATTCGTCGTGGTTGGCGAAGATGCTGGCAGTAAATTGGAAAAGGCCAAAAGCCTAGGCATTGAAACCCTTGAAGAAGCTCAGTTTCTTGAAATGATTGGACACAAACCTTGAAAGTCTGGCAAGGTCAGCCAGGGGCTTAAATGAAAGTAAAAACAGTTTATTCCTGCCAAAATTGCGCAGCGCAAACTCCCAGATGGATGGGAAAATGCCCGGAATGCAACCAGTGGAATACCCTCGTTGAAGAAACCTATAAAGATGTCAGTCAAGCGGATGCCAAGGGCCATGCGGCTTTTCGAAACGCGATAAAAATGGAGGCGGGTCTTGAAGGCCGACAGACCACCCCGCTTCGCCTCAATGAGATTCATGGTGACGATGGCGTGCGCACGACCACGCGCTTTACGGAGCTGGATCGTGTTTTAGGCGGCGGAGTCGTGCCCGGAAGCCTCATCCTTATTGGAGGTGATCCCGGGATCGGAAAATCAACGATTCTCATGCAAGGTTTTAGCGCGGACAGCAAAGCTGGCAGCAGCAAGATCCTTTATGTCTCGGGCGAGGAAAGCGCGCAACAAATCAAATTGCGCGCTATTCGTTTGGGCATGAGCGACGAGAATCTTTTCATTTACGCCGAGAATCAGCTCGAAGCCGTTCTTGAGGCGGTTCAAAAAATTAAACCAGGTTTGTTGATCATAGACAGCATTCAAACGCTCTTTTCAAGCAACGTACAATCAGCCCCCGGAAGCGTCTCCCAAGTTCGGGAATGCACGGCTAAACTCATGGTCACCGCGAAAACTCTTGGCATCGCGACGTTTATCGTCGGTCATGTCACCAAAGACGGGAGCATCGCCGGTCCTAAGGTATTGGAACACATGGTGGATACGGTTCTCTATTTTGAAGGCTCAAACAACCACGCGTACCGCATCTTGAGAGCCGTGAAGAACAGGTTCGGTTCAACCAACGAGATTGGAGTGTTTGAGATGGCCCATGCGGGCCTTCGCGAGGTTTCCAATCCCTCGGAACTTTTCCTGCAAGAGCGCCCGATCAATGCGCCTGGTACCGTAGTGGTTTCAGCGATCGAAGGCTCGAGGCCTCTTTTAGTCGAGGTACAGGCGCTTGTGAGCGCAAGCACATTGAACATGCCGCGCAGAACTACCCTGGGCGTTGATCACAATAAGATTTCCCTTCTGGTCGCGGTCATCGAAAAGAAACTGGGATTGCCGCTTTATGGGCATGATGTGTTCGTAAACGTCGCGGGGGGAATCAAGCTTGATGAGCCTGCAGCGGATCTTGGGGCGGCGCTTGCGCTGATCAGCAGCTTTCGAAATCAGCCGATCGATTCAAAACTCTTGGTTTGCGGTGAAGTGGGGCTTGCAGGCGAGGTGCGCCGGGTTGCTCAATTGGATCTCAGGCTCGCAGAAGCAGAAAGACTGGGATTTCGGTCTGCGATCGTTCCTAAGTCGAGCCTTGGCGCTTTGCCTCAATCCGAGAAAAAGAACCGAAGCATCTCGATCATCGGCGTGAGCAATCTTGCCGAAGCGGTCGATGCGATCAGCTAGCATTGATCGATCTCTAATGTTTTAACATCTCGATCGCTGAGTTCCAGGCCTTGATGTGTTGCAATCGCGTCGCTTTCGGCATGCTTGAATGGAAGGTCTTGTCTGATTTCCAGGCCTTTTCAATGTCTGAAAAATCTTTCCACATTCCTATCCCAAGGCCGGCCGCGAAAATTGCACCCAAGGCCGTAGTCTCAACCATTTTAGGGCGCAAGAGCTTGAGATCGAGGATATCAGCCTGAAATTGCATCAACAGATCGTTTCTGCATGCACCGCCATCGACATTGAGCGAACGCATCCGCGAACCCAGATCTTGTTCCATGGCGCGCAGGATATCATAGTTCATGAAAGCAATGCCCTCGAGCACCGCTCTTGCCATATGGCCTTTGTTTGTGCCCCGGGAAATTCCGAAAAACGCCGCGCGAGCAAGCGGCATCCAATGAGGCGCGCCGATGCCGGTGAAGCCAGGCACAAAGGTGACGCCATCGCTTGAGACGACCGATCTTGCGAGCGTTTCGATGTCAGAGGATTTTTTAATCAAACCTACCCCGTCGCGCAGCCACTGTACGGCAGCTCCGGCGGTGAAGGCGCCGCCTTCAAGCGCGTATGTTGTTTTTGCGCCAATTTTCCAAGCCACTGTTGACAAGAGGCGGTGGGCAGAGCGCCGTATTTTGCTTCCAGTGTTCATTAAAATGAATGAGCCGGTTCCATATGTGCACTTGGCCATGCCTTCGTGCACGCAAGCTTGCCCCAAAAGGGCCGCTTGCTGGTCGCCCAGCATGCCATGAATAGGGATTCCATCGGCAAGTCCCGGTACTTTGCGGGTGACGCCGAAGTTTTGAGTCGATCCGATAACTTCTGGCAGCATGTCTTTCGGAACACCAAAAAGTTTCAAAAGTTCTTCATCCCAACTCAGCGTCTCAATATTGTAGAGCAAAGTGCGGGAGGCGTTCGAGGGTTCAGTGACATGGGCTTTGCCGCCCGTAAGACGGTGCACTAGATAGGCATCAATGGTTCCGAACGCGCAGTCTCCGGCCCTTGCGGCCTTGCCGACAACACCGATGTTCTCGAGCGCCCAAGAAATTTTCGATCCGCTGAAATAGGGATCTAGCAAGAGCCCCGTTTTTTTCCCTATCAGGGATTCATGACCTTCGTGTTTCAATTTCTCGCAAAAATCAGCGGTCCTGCGGTCTTGCCAGACGATGGCGTGACAAAGAGGGTCGCCTGTTTTCTTGCTCCAAAAGCACGCGGTTTCCCTTTGATTGGTAATGCCGATCGCTGAAATATTTTTTCCGCCCGATTTTAGGTTTTTAAGAACTGTTTTTATGGCTTTTAAAGTTGAGCGCCAAATGTCATCGAGGTCGTGCTCGACCCAACCTGGTTTTGGATAGATCTGCCGGAATTCAACGTTATGCGAGGCTAGAACCTCTAATTTGCGGTTCACTACGAGCGCGGTCGTACCCGTTGTTCCTTGGTCAATCGCCAAAAGAAGTTCGCCTTTTTTCGTCATAGACTTACGATATCTAGCGGGGAGGCGACCAAATGAAAAGTCTTATCGAATCGATGCCGGAGACTCGCAACCCGGGCATCCCGCCGCGACATCTTGAGCCAGAGCCTTCCAAAGCCTTCCTATCGATCTTCTGATTTGAAAGTCGATGGCGAAAAACACGCCCACGATGACCACCGTCGCCACGACGTATTCGATCAGGGCTTGTCCTCGTTTACGGCGCTTAACCCTGTTTTGAGCAATTTCTTGAATCATATTCTCAATTGTAGTTAGATGTAGTTTAGGGTCAATTATGCGGAAGTATATACTAGGTGTTTTGGTCACTGTGGTCGTCGTCGGAATCATTGTCCTGGCTGAGCGTTCTTGGAGGGTAAACCGCCCTATTCCAAACGTCTCGCAGGCAGAAGGGCAAAGTTTACCGATCGACATCAAATTTCGAAGCTTTCCCGCCAAAGAAGAAGTCTCGTTCGAGAAGTTCAAGGGAAAAGTATTGGTCATCAACTTTTGGGCGAGTTGGTGTGAAGCCTGTATGGCAGAAATGCCTAGCATTCAAAAACTCTATGATACACTGAAGAGTGAAGGGCTAGAGGTATTGGCGATCAATGTTGATGAAAACCCTGATAAGGTTGTTCCTCATATTGTGAGCAAGCTTGGTTTGAGTTTTCCGGTATTCACCGATGCCGGCGGCGAGCTTGCGAGCGCTTTTGAAGTTGTGGCCATCCCTTTCAGTGTTGTTACGGATAGAGAGCATAAGATCGTGTGGTCCGAAAGTGGCGAGAGAGATTGGGCATCAGAAGGCGTGATGGCCGAAATAAGGAAACTATTGAAGAACTAAGAGTGCATATGAGCCTTCCATTATTTATTCATCAAAATAACCGTCTCTCAATGGCGCTTCTGTGCGGGGTGGCTTTCTTCTTTGGATACTCGGTTCCAAATCATTATCATCTTTTCGAACCGCAGCTTCTTCCTCTGACTGAGCTTGATCGCGCGATTCCATTTTTGCCTTGGAGCATCTTCGTCTACACGAGCGAGTATGTTTTATTCGTGAGCGCCTATTTTGTTTATAAAGAAGAGCTCAATCGAAACCGGTACGTTTGGGCGTATCTGGGTGTTTTGCTCGTCGGCATGATCTTCTTCGTCTTTTTTCCCACGACTTATCCCCGGAATGATTATCCTCTTCCAACGGATCTTCATCCGCTGACGTATTCGATTTTTGCGTGGTTGCGCAATATTGATAATCCCAGCAATTGTTTTCCGTCGATGCATGTGGCTTGCTGTTTTCTGACGGCATTTTCTTTTTTGCCGAAATCTGAGTCGCGGGCGACTTTTTGGATCTATTTTGTTTGGGCCACCCTCATCGCTCTTTCGACCCTGCCGACGAAACAACACTATGTGGTCGATGTCTTAGGCGGATTAGTGCTTTCTTGGCTGGGTTACTGGGTGTTCTTCAAGAAGACGCGTTATATCCCGTTAGCTGAGTATGCCACCCGCATCAGGGCTTTTAGCAGGTCGCTTTTATTGAGAGAACCAAGATCTTAAGAGAGCAGCTGCGAAATCTCGAATCAAAACACCGCCTCAGCCAATCCCGGGTGAGCCATCTGCGAAATCAGCGCCTGATAACTTGGGCAATCGAGGATCGCAATCCTGGGTTTAGCTCCCACGCGCAAGTGTCCCTGCGTGGCCTGCATCCCAAGCGCGCGGGCTCCTCCGAAAGTCGCGGCAGCAAAAGCTTCGGGCATCGTAAATCCCATCTGAAGGCACGCAAGCGAGAGGATGAAGGGCAGATGCAACGTCGGAGAGCTGCCCGGATTGAAGTCCGTAGAGAGCGCAAAGCAAAGTCCGGCTCTTCGCATGCGCTCAACCGGTGGGTAGCCGATTCCTAGAAAAAGCGCCGTCGAAGGGAGAAGGACGGCCACCACTCCGGCCTCAGCCATTGCGCGAAGGCCATTGTCGTTCGCCTTGAGCAAATGGTCTGCCGAGAGAGCGCCTAATTCCGCCGCAAGGGCTGCCCCGCCCACATCGGCAAGCTCATCGGCGTGCAGTTTGATCTTCAAACCAAGTTTCTGGGCTGCTTTCAACAGCCGACGCGATTGTTCGAGATCAAAATAGCCCTCATCAAAGAAAACATCGCAGGCATCCGCGAGGTTCTGTTTTGCGACCTGAGGCAGCATTTCATCCACAACCTTGTCCACATATGCATTGCGCTGTTGAGCCGTAAGAGTTCCCGGAGGAAATGCGTGAGCGCCTAAAAAAGTCGTTTGAAACGTGATCTTGTTGGCGTACTTGCGCTTAAGCTTCTGCGCCACGCGCAGTTGCTTGCGCTCATTTTCCCAGTCAAGTCCGTAACCCGATTTGATCTCAAGCACGCCGACTCCCAAGGCGAGGTAGCTTTCGACGCGCTCACAAGCCAATTTAAATAGATCTTGTTCACTAATCTCGCGCGTGGCCGCGACGCTGTTTTTGATTCCTCCGCCAGCCGCCGCGATCTGCTGGTAGGTCGAGCCCGCGAGGCGCATTGCGAATTCATGGTGCCTGCTGCCGGCGAAGGCAAGGTGGGTATGGCAGTCCACAAGGGCGGGCATCAACGTTTTTCCTTTGAGGCGAATGCGCTTTGCACCTCGCACCAAGGTCTTGGGAATTTCTTTTGTCTCGCCTAACCAGAGAATTCCTTTGCTCGAATCCCATAACAAAGCGCCATCGTTGAAAATCCCTAGATCCTCGGTGGTGATGCCAACGCCCTGTTTGCGCGCGACACCCGCGTTCGTTACGAGTTCCGTGATATCTGAGTATAAAATGCGTGGCATTGGCTAGAAAACCAGGCTTCCTTCACGCATGAGTTCGCCTACGGCTTGGATATCCACGTAAAAGGCGCGATCTTGGTGCACCGGCGGTACCCGCGATCTAATCAGTCGGTAAGCGCGGTCAATACGCCTCGCGGCCTTCAAGGGTTTGCGAAACTCAAGGCCCTGGGATGCGGCGAAGAGTTCCATGGCGATCACATTCCATGAATTTTCGACGACGGCGCGCACTTTGCGCGCGGCGATCGTTCCCATGCTGACATGGTCTTCTTTATCGGCCGAGGTTGGAATCGAGTCGACTGTCGCCGGGTGGCAAAGCACTTTGTTCTCACTCACCAGCGATGCGGCCGCGACTTGAACGATCATGAAGCCCGAATTGAGTCCCCCTTCTTTGACTAAGAAAGCCGGCAATCCTGAAAGGGCCGGATTGATGAGTTTTTCTATGCGTTGTTCTGAAATGCTGGCGAGTTCAGCGACGGCTATGCAGAGTTGGTCCATAGCCATGCCGACATACTCGCCATGAAAGTTTCCCGCGTTCACGATTTTCCCGCCACCCCGGCCTCCGGCGAAAACAATCGGATTGTCGGTCACGCTGTTGATCTCGGTCTTGAGGATCTTTTTTGCATGCTTCAAGGTATCGCGCACTATTCCATGAACTTGGGGGATGCAGCGCAAGCTATACGGATCTTGAACTTTATCGCAATCGATGTGGCTGTTCATGATCTCTGAGTTTTCAAGGAGCTTTCGCATATGAGCCGCTACTTTTACCTGGCCCTCGTGTGGGCGCACGCGTTGAATGTCAGGATCGAATGGGGCCGCGGAACCCGCGAGCGCTTCAATAGTCATGGCGCCTGCTACGTCAGCCATGTGAGCAAGCGCTTCCGCCTTGAGATAAGCCAATACGCCGATTGCCGTCATGATCTGGGTCCCATTGATCAGCGAGAGGCCTTCTTTGGGACGAAGCTTGTACGGCTTGAGTTTGGCAAGCTTCAAAGCGGTCGATCCGGGCAAGAGTTTTCCTTTGAAATAAGCCTGCCCTTCCCCGATCAAAACCAATGCAAGGTGCGCGAGCGGGGCAAGGTCTCCGCAAGCTCCCACGCTTCCCTGTTCAGGAATCCACGGATGAACTCCTCGGTTGAGCAAGGCCAAGAGCGCGTCGACCACGTCCGGAGTCACTCCGGAATAACCTTGGGCAAGCGTGTTGGCCCTTAGAAGAATTGATGCGCGCGCTTCAGCCTCAGATAAAGGCCTTCCTACGCCTACCGCGTGAGATCTGAGCAAATTCAGTTGCAACTGATCAAGTTGATTGTTTGAAATGCGAACTTTGCTCAAAAGCCCGAATCCTGTGTTGACGCCATAGATGGCTTCATCCTCTTTCTTGCTATTCTTGCCTCCAAGCTTCGTTGCGATGAAGTCCCGCGACTTTTGCATGGCGCTTCGCGCTTTCGGAGAAAGTTTTAACTGGGTCTTGCAGTCAAGATCGTAGGCCACATGAGCCACGTTTTCGAGTGTAAGTGATTTGCCGTCGATGAGAAGTTCATTCATAGTATTTAAAACTTGCCGCGCATTTGATCGATTACGGCCGCGTAGTCTTTGGCTTTGAAGATCGCCGAGCCTGCCACAAACACGTCGCAACCTGCTTCTGAAATTTCTGCAATGGTATCTGGAGCTATTCCTCCATCAGCTTCGATCAAGAAGTCTAGTTTTTTCTCTTTTCTCAAGGCGTTTAGTTTTCGGATCTTCTCTATGCAGGAACGAATCATTTTTTGTCCGCCAAATCCGGGGTTCACGGTCATGACAAGCACGAGATCGACTTCGGGAAGGATATCAATCAATGTTTCAACTGGCGTCGCGGGATTGATCGAGACGCCAGCCTTTGCGCCAAGATCGCGAATGAGGTTGATGCTTCGGTGCAGATGATAAATTGCTTCTTGATGAACAGTGACGATGTCCGCGCCGGCTTTCACGAAGTGAGGAATATAGTCATCCGGTTTTTCAATCATCAAGTGCACATCCAAGGGAAGTTTGGTCACCTTCCTAAGCGATTCCACGACGACGGGTCCGATCGTGATGTTCGGGACGAAATGCCCGTCCATGACGTCAACGTGGATCCAATCGGCTTTCGCCTGTTCGACTTTTTTAAGTTCTTCAGCGAGGCGGGCGAAGTCAGCGCTGAGAATGGAAGGTGCGATAAGCTTTTTTTGATTCTTCATCGATAGTTGCCCCGGTCAAAACTGAAAGAGCTGTTGCGAATCCCATTTAAGAACTCTTGCGAGGTCATGGTTTTCTTTCCCTCTGGTTGCAGAGCGATGAGTTCAAGCCATCCATCAGCGCATTTCACGAAAATCGAAGAAGGAGACATGAAAATCTCGCCTGGGGTGGCGCCTTCAGGCGTACCCAGTACATTTGATTGAAGTTTTGCTTTGTGGATTTTAATGATGCCCCGGTTGGATTTAGCGTAGGTGCCGGGCCACGGATCGAAAGCTCTGATCTGGTTCAAGATCTCGCGCCCAGGCTTATTCCACGAGATCAGGCCATGCTCTTTACTGATAAGACTGGCATAAGTGACAAGGCTCTCATCTTGTTCTTTTTCGGGGAGCTTGTTTTCTTGGAGAAGCGTGAGGGTTTCAACAATGAGCTCGCCACCGACGACAGAGAGCTTGTCATGCAGTTCACGGCCCGTCATTTCATCCTCAATAGGGATAGAGCGTTGAAGCAAGATGGGGCCAGCATCCATTTTTGGCACCAGCTTCATCGTCGTTACCCCGGTTTCTTTTTCGCCTTTCCAAATCGCATATTGGATCGGAGCAGCGCCTCGGTACTTGGGCAAAAGAGAAGAATGAACATTGATGCAACCGAGCCTGGGGATGTTTAAAATCGCCCTGCTTAAGAATTGAGCATATGCGACTACGACGACCACATCAGACATCATGTCGGCGAGTTTGCGTTTCTCATCGGGATCGTTGATGTTCTCGGGCTGGAACACGGGAAGTTCAAGCTTTTCAGCCAAAACCTTGATCGGCGGGGCTGTAATCTTTTGACCTCGCCCAGCGGGCCGATCCGGCTGGGTATAGACGCCAAGGATTTTTGCAAGATCAGGACGAGCGGCCAACGCGCTGAGCGACGGAACCGCAAAATCTGGCGTGCCCATGAATACCACTCGGAATGGGACTGACATTCTTTAAAGCTCCACGTGAAAGCGAGACCGCTCGAATTGGGCGGTGTTGCGGTCTTTTTTGATTTTGCCTTTGATGAGGCTGCGCTTCGCGAGGCTGAGTCGGTCGATGAAAAGTTTTCCATCAAGATGATCGATCTCATGTTGAATCGCCACCGCTAAAAGAGCATTGCCTTGCAGGGTCTGAGGCTGTCCTTGCAAGTCTTGGTAGCGAATCTCGATTTCCTCTGCGCGTTTGACTTCTTCAGAATATCCCGGGACCGAGAGGCAACCTTCTTTGAACAAAAACTCGCCCTTGCGTGTCACGACTTCGGGGTTCACCAGGACTCTAGGGTTCTGATTCACGTACTTGCGAATGCCTTCTTCTTCGCCTTCGACATCGTAATCGACGTCGATCACTGCGATGCGCTGAAGCACCCCCACCTGATTTGCGGCCAATCCCACTCCCGGCGCGTCGTACATCGTATCAAGCATGTCGGCAGCGAGCTTGGCCAATTGCTCGTCGAAGGCTTCAACGGGTTCGGCCTTTTGCTTCAATACTGGATCCGGGAATGTGTAAATCTTTAATATTGCCATAGTATTGACTAGACCGCCCTTCCTCGCATTACTTGCACGACCGCAGCAACGAAAAACAAAGACGACGGCGCCCAAACAGAGGCCCAAGGACTAATTGCCCCTGAACGTCCCAGAGATAAGCTAAGGCTGTACAAAAGCCAATAGGAAAAGATCCATGCGACGCATATGGCGAGGTCTCTTCCAAGGCCACCTTCTCGCTTTGGACGCACGGAATAAGGAATCGCCAATAGCCCCATGATCAGCGGTATGAACGAGATCGCTATACGCGAATGAAAATCAACTTCGTAGCTGTTGGTATTGAGGCCCGCCTCTTTGTTTCTTTTGATGAAGGTGCGAAGGTCTTTCAAGCGCAATGTCTCGACCTGGCGTTCGATTTCGAGGAAGTCTTTCGGGGTTTCCGGCAAGTTGAACCGCTTTTCGACGAAATGCTTGCTCAGAGGAAACGAATCTCCTTCGGGAAAGACCGTGAGCATTCCGTTCTTGAGTTCCCACTCGCTTTTCTGATCGTCATACAGAGCGGTCGCTGCTTCGACGTGTTGAACCAGGCGAAATTTATTGTCGAAGAAGTAGATCCCGATTCCTTGGATCGTGCTGGTTTTGGCGTCGTAGACGCGAAGATTGTAAATATAGTTCTTGCTTCGATACCAGATCTTGCTGGTTTTGATGTCCATCGTGAAATCAGGGCGATTCTTGATGACCCTCCAATAGTAAGCCGTGCGTTGCTTCGCCAATGGGGGAATGATGCGATCGTGGATCATCAGTGTGATGCAACATCCGATGAAAATAACCCCGAAAATCAGCATCGCCACGTGGCTTAAGCCAATTCCTGAAGCGTGAATCGCGGTGAGTTCATTCTTGCGGTTGAGCATTGAAAGCGTGATCGAAGTCGCCAGCATCGCCGCCGGAGGCGTCATTTGGCAGAGAATCATCGGTACGTTGTAAGCGCCGTACCTAAATAAAACCATCGGAGATACCTCGGCATCCCAGACTCCTCTGAGGTAGTCGGCGATAAATGCGACGAAAACGAGCACCACGAGCGACATTAAAAAGGCTCGAGTGAATTCTGTCAGGATGTAACGGTCTAAAATGCGCATATTTTTCTGTGTGAGCTCTTAGGTCTTTCCAGCATACCCCAGAATCCGTTGCAATTGAAAAACCCTTACGTTATCGTGCCCCTTATGGCCGAAAAGGATGAACCCTCAGACCAAAATTCCAAAGCAGCTAGCGAAGGCGATGACGCGAAGCGCAGTAAAAACCGCAAAAAATGGATGATCGAAAACATAAAGTCGTTCGCAATCGCGATCTTTCTTGTGTTGATCATTCGCTCGAGTGTCATTGAGGCGTTTAAAATTCCTTCTGGAAGCATGATTCCGACTTTGATGGTGGGCGACCATATTTTCGTGAACAAGTTTGCTTATGGGCTTAAGGTTCCGTTCAGTGATTTTTTCACTGATAGGCCATTGTACATCGTAGATCGTGATCCTCCGGCGAGCGGGGATATCATCGTGTTCAAGTACCCTAAAGATGAGTCGTATTATTACATCAAACGGGTGGTGGGTGTTCCCAAAGATCGAATTCGGATTCGCGATAAGGTTGTTTATGTGAATGACAAGCCTTTGGAACGGGTTCCGCTGAATCGCCCTGATATCATCGCCAATCTCGAAGGCCGTCAGTACGACAAGACTTCGCTTGAGCTCTTTGAAGAGCAAGTAAAACCCGGTGCTGACAACAAGCACATGGTCATGCTTGATCGCAATAGCTACATCAACGAGAATTACGGTGAAATCACGGTGCCCGAAGACCATTTGTTCGTGATGGGTGATAACCGCGATTTCAGCAATGATAGCCGCTTCTGGGGCTTTGTTCCGTACAAGAACGTGCGCGGAAAAGCGATGGTCGTATGGTTGTCGCTATGGCTCGATTTTGGCGAAGGCCAGTACTATTTCAGGCCGTCTCGCATCGGCACGGTGATTCGGTAGATAGCTATCTCTCTCGAGATGCGGATAATGAGATTCCATTAATTGCATTCCCAGAACGCGTCAGTACTTTCGAGCATTCCAGGGCTTCGATCGTCCACGAAGTCAACTTTAACAATTTATCCAATTCTGTTTTTGAATAATGCTTGGCCGAATACAAGAGCGCGCCTTTTGCATCGTAGACAGGAAACATGCCAAGGTCTTGATATCTCATAAAACCTGAAATGTACCGCCAAGCATACTTTGGTTTTGTCCAAGTTCTCAAAAAATCCAAGATCATTATCTTGCCGTCTTTGTTTGCGACACGACTGGCCTCGGTCAGTGCAAACTCTCGGTCTTGAGTGTTGCCAAGCACCGTGAATACTGCCTTAAAGATCACGAGATCAAATTTCTTTGATTCTAACGGGAGGTTTGTTGCGCTTCCGACATAGAACTTCGCGTCCAATCCCCTAGTTTGAGCGGTGCGGTTCGCCTCTTCAATTGCGGCGCTATTGGGATCAACCCCTACCACTTCAAAACCCATTTGGCTTAATGCAAGAGCATCTTGCCCGGAACCGCACCCGACATCCAAGATTTTGTAATGTCTTGGCAACTCTTGAATCGCCTCAAAGGGAAGCGATAGTGAAGATGGGATGCTGTGGTGATTTTTTGTTGCCCACAGCTCGGTAGAATTCGAAGAACTATTCCGCTGTTCATTGCCGCGACCACTGTGCGCTCGAAAGAGGCTGATGGCCAGGATGAAACAAAAATAGGCTCCCACATTCTTCATCCAAAGGCAGATATCATAGTTGTACTAAAAAGGTCAACAATACCAAATAAAACCAAATCCCCATTTCGTGACGCAGTTCATTCTTTGTTCAGGCTTGTTCGGCAGATTCAAGATGGCCCAAGTCTCTTGCCAGTCACTTACGATTCGAAGGCGCCCTCCCCGTTGGTCATTCGCAAAAACTGGAGTTTGAGCTTCCCACTCGGCCCCATCGCTATTTGGCACAAAACTGGGGTCATGGCGAAACTTACACGCCAGGCCTTCTACCCGCGTTCATTCTTAAAGCCTCTTCACAGCTCATGACTCGCTCTTCGTAATCCGTCCGGATAAACTGTTTTTTTCGCAGAGCTCGAATGACAGTTTCTTGTTTGTCTTTGGGTTCAAAGCCTTTGAGATAGAACGCTCCCGCGAGGTCATATCCTATCCCGCGAGGCCGTAATGTTTGGTGTTCGGTGATGTACTGATCTAAAGCTACAGTGTAAATTTCTGATTCGCTCACCGGAACCTCAGTAAAACCTGAATGAGACCTGCGACGAATCTTGAGTTCGACTATCCGAGCTCCGGCCGGTTGCGAAAGATCATAAACAAGTTTTATCCCTGATGTCTGTAGATAATGCGCGCTCGGATCAGGAAGCTCCGCAAGACCGACCTCTAAGAGACCTCTGAGTACTCTGCCCGGCATGGCCATCATTACAAGAGGTTCTTTATTGTATGGAAGCACTTCACGAATGTGTGCGACCGTAATGGGGCCGGTTTCGATGCTCGCACGGATATTTCCTGAGGGAATCAGCCCCACGTCAGCTTTGAATTCTTCGCGGAAAATATCGGCGATCAAAACACCAAGGGATGTTTGATGGCGCCTGATGACCTCGCGTTTTCCATTCAGAAAGCTCGTTGCTTCCGCTACTACGTCTTTACTTTCACTGTTTTTGAGCTCGAGGATCGTCTGTAAAGACTTTAAAATCTTTCCTTCCCATTCCTTAACGAGTCGGGCGGCACGAGGTTGTTCGGGAACGCTTGCGTCAACTACAAGAGTTTCTATGCCGAGAGATGTGTCGACCTTGCGAGGTTCAGAACCGGTGGCTTCGGTCACTTCAAGGTTTAGAGTCACACGGCCGTAATGAGCGAGATCCGAGCCTCTCTTAAGAATCCACGCGTGGCCGACCTTCTGATCAATGACCTCATGTTCGTGGCCACCGATGATCAGATTGATCTCAGGCACTTCTCGGGCCAATCTCCGGTCTTCTTGAAGATTCAAATGAGTTACCGCGATCACATAGTCAGCTCCTCGTGCCTTAAGTTTTTGAACCTGGTTCTGCGCTGCTTCAATCGGGTCTAAAATCAGCGGGAGCCGGTCGTGCTTCTCAATAAAACGAGTTGACTGTGTGAGCAGGGCCAGCACGCCTATCCTAACGCCCTCGAATTCAAAGATCATGTCTGGCTTGGCATTTCCAAACGGCTTTCTATTCATCCTCTCGATAAAATTTGTTGAGACAAAGGGAAGCTTTGTTTGATGCATTAACCTGCGCAGGTTTTTAAGACCGTAGTCGGTCTCGTGATTGCCAAAAGCAACTACATCAGGTTTGAGAGTCTTCATGCCGGCAAACACGTGAGCGCCCCCGGTCGCCTTGGATTTTGGCGATGGCGAACCAATGTAGTCACCCGCAAAGAAGAGTA
The DNA here is from genome assembly GCA_040754655.1 of Bdellovibrionota bacterium. Classification (GTDB taxonomy): domain Bacteria; phylum Bdellovibrionota; class UBA1018; order UBA1018; family UBA923; genus JBFMCE01. Next base: position 36,002 of record JBFMCE010000032.1, read on the forward strand.
AAAAGTTTTCGTGGTTTGCACGGTCTTGCTCGAGAAGGGTCGCGAACCGCGATATCCCCCCCAATCCTGTCTCGTTCGAGGGGGCAAGGTCATAAAAGTCATTGGCATGCACGACAACAACCTTGACGCGTCTAGTTTGAGCATGGCTAAAGCTGCAAAAAAAAGTGCTGAGAAGAAATGCGGCCCAAACAAAGCGACGGGTCATTTTTTGCGAATTCCTTAAATAGTAAAGTGCGCCCGACTTTACTTAAGCGGACCTTTTGTGTCAACAATGTTTGCTAGCGATAAAGACGATTGATCACATTCACCACGCCAGTCAAACTGAGGCGCACAGGATGCGTGAATACCGGGAATCTGAGCAACAGGCGCGCGATCGGGGGGCTCACGCGGTAGTAACTTTCAATGAAGAGTTTTCCGGGTTTGCTGGCTGAGAGCGTCTGATCCCTGAATTTTTGCAGTACTGCCACCTCTTCCGATTTAGGGCCGAAAACAGAGGTCGCGATAAAGCATTTTGAAAGCTGCTTTACGACGAGTTGGTGGGCGTTCTTGAAATCTTGGACGTGTATCGCTGTTCCAGAGGCGATGTATTTTCGAATCGCTTCAGACGCTAAAATGACATGGGGTCTTTCAATCGAAAATTCGATGAATTTATTTAGCGCGAATCTGAGTTCAGCGGTGTGGCCTTTCATATGGTCATAGATCTTGGCCATGTCCCAGTAAATACCTGCGATCAGCAAGATCTCGCCAGCTTCTTCTTTGGTCTTGAAATGACTCACGGTCAAAGTGCCCTGACTGACCCCGTACCGAGCCTCTAATATGCTGAGATAGTCGCGAAATGAGCGAAGAGCGTCGGGCAGCTTGCCTTCTTCGTAAAGCTTGACTCCTCTTTTCGCGATATCGATGCGCTTACGCCAGGCTTCAGCTTGTTTGTGGGCTTGTTGCCGTTCAAAGGCTTCCTGGATGGTCTTTCGTACTTTTGAAGAAAAACGTTTTGAAGAGCATTTATCGCAGATGAGAAGGCCGTTCACATCTTTGAGGCGCACGCCTTCTACTTTGCAAGCGGGACACTTGCCGGTTTGGCCAGATTGGTTGGTCGACATATGAGATATTATAAAGTTGTAACGGGATCGACATCAATGAATCTGATGCCTTCCTTGCGCAATGTCTTGATTACCGCATTCAAAGAGGAAGATTTTTCCGACTTCAAAAGTATTTGCCATCTGAACTGATTTGCGATTCGAGCGATTGAAGCCGCGGCCGGACCAAGGTATTCAAATCCTTTTTCTTGCGGATTCAAATGTTCAAGCAAAGAACGGATGCGCTCAGCCTCGCCCTTTGCACGGTCCTCTCGCGTGTCGCGAAACTCGATCTGCGCCATTCTCGAGAAAGGGGGGTAACCGAACTGCTGCCTGGATTCAATTTCTTGGCGATAAAATTCCAAGTAATCCTGTTTCGCGGCTGTCTGAATGACATAGTGGTCGGGAAGAAACGTTTGCAGAATGACTTTTCCAGGCTTATCGCCCCTTCCCGCCCTTCCTGAAACTTGGGTCAACAGCTGGAAGGTGCGTTCGCCCGCCCTGAAGTCAGGCAAGTGCAAATTCAAATCAGCAAGCACAACGCCCACGAAAGTGACGTTCGGAAAATCATGGCCCTTCGCGAGCATCTGAGTGCCGACCAGAATTCGAATCTCGCCGCTTCGAAACCGTTCAAGCGTGTTCTCGAGTTTTTTTGCGGTGTCGGCCGTATCCGCGTCCAACCGCTCGACGCAGACCCCGGGAAAAAGGCGCTTCACCTCGTCTTCAACCAGTTCAGTACCCATTCCCATGTAACGAATTTCAAGCGACTGGCATTTTGAGCAGTTGTCGATGGCGCCCGTTCTCAATCCGCAGTAATGGCAGCGCAACTCCTTGCTGCGTTGGTAGTAAGTCAATGAGACGCTGCAGTTCACGCATTTCGGAACTTCCCCGCAGCCGCCGCACATCAAAAAGCTCGAGAACCCTTTTCGGTTCACAAAGATCAGGGCTTGGTCGCCATTCTGCAGGGTCTCTGAAACGGCAGCCCGCATTTTTTGGCTCAATAAAACGCGAGAATCCTTGGTAGCTTGGTCATAGTCGCGCGGCTCTTGCTTGAGGTCGACGACTTCGACGGTAGGCATAGGCCGTTCAAGCGGGCGTGATGCGAGTTTTAGCAAGGTGTGTTTGCCTGTTTCGGCGGAGTAAAACGTCTCAACCGCCGGAGTGGCCGAACCCAAGATTACCACAGCCTGGTGTTGAACCGCTCTGACCAGGGCGAGATCCCTTGCGCTGTATCTCAGCCTGTCTTCCTGTTTGTAAGAAGGCTCATGTTCTTCATCGACAACGATGAGTCCGATATTGGCCAGCGGCGCGAACAACCCCGATCTCGCGCCCACCACGACTTTGCGCGTGCCTTTTAAAATGTCCCACCAAAATTCACGCCTCGTTTTTTCAGTGAGGCTTGAATGCAGCACGGCTACTTGATCTCCGAAGCGATCTTCAAAGCGCCGCCGCAGTTGGGGAGTCAGGGCGATTTCAGGTACCAGGATCAGTGAGGTCCTGCCTTGTTCCAGCGCCTTTTGGGCAGAGCGTATGTAAACCTCGGTCTTTCCGCTGCCTGTGACTCCAAACAATAAAAATGATTTGAAAATTCGATCGTCGAAAGATTTTTGAATGAGATCCATGGCCGCCTGCTGGTCTTTCGTCAAAACTTGGGCGGCCTT
>JBFMCE010000033.1:0-38719 GCA_040754655.1 Bdellovibrionota bacterium
CAACCGGGCTTAAAAGAGATGGTTCTTTATTTATATAAAAATGGAGTGAACATTGGAGGAAAGGCGGCATACACCGCCTCTAGTCGTAAGGATATGGAATTTGCGATTGAAGAATTAGGCCTTGACGTTCGACGCTACCCTGAACTTCTTGAACACTTTATTAAAGCCGAAGATTTACCAAAACGATCCAGGGCGGCCATTGTCCGCTATCTCATTAAGAAGGGAATCAAGGTTACTGACCACCATCGTACAATCGCATCGAAATACGATATTTCCCTATAGCTCCCTACGATCCGCGTCCACCCGCAAACTAAATGCTGACTTCCGGCGCCGGAGCCTTCCGAGGCCTCTTTGCCCGCTCTTTTGGCTGCGCTTCCACGCGAGCCTCACGGTCTCGCATCGACCACGCCTGATAAAGCTCATCCTTAGTCTTCAGGCCAAGCTGGGGAAGGGCATGGTTCAAAACGTAATTTGCCGCGCGGTGCTTGTTTTCCCACATCTCTTGATGTGCTTGGGCGGCACCCGTGAACTCGACCACCGCCGGTTCTGAAACATTCAAAAGCCCAGCGTTGATGAAATCATGCATGCGTTGCACTTCGTACGAATTCGACAAGTGCGTGCCAAGAATGTTCGCAGTGGGCATGTAGATGCGACGTTGCCGCATCCATACCTGAGGAGCATAAAAACTGTACCTCCGTCCGGCCATCTCTTCGCAGTACACCACGCGTCCGGTAAAAGGCTTTACAAGCATCGAACTTAAAGCAAGAGAGTCTTGCCAAGCCCGCTCGACAATCAAGTCAGGATAGCCGCGAGGATTGTCCAAAGTCTTCAGCACCGCTCCGACCTGAACCGCGAAGGGTTTGAAAACATACTCTTGATACCAACGAACGGCCTCTTTGAATTGCGTCGTTTGGGTCTTGGGATCAGGAAGAGAAGGCATCGTTTGAGGCCAAACGAACTGATCGCCTTCGCGGCGTTTGAGTTCTTCAAGGCTGAAAACGCCTCGAACGGTATCTCCATAGCCCATGCTCTTGACGAATTCGCGTTGGCTGTCGGTGAAGGTGCACACGGCGATCCTGGCGCCTTGGTCGCGCGCGGCTTCGATGCACTCTAGCCCCACCGCGTCGAGTGCGGAGCCTTCTTGGTTGCCGTAGAAAATCAGCGCGCTCTCGCCAGCTGAGACCTGTGCGCGTCTAAGCATGCTGGAAGCGTCAGAGCCTCCAGCCTTTCCTATGAAGGTAAAATGATAGCCCGCCGAGGCGCCATAAAAAGTGAGGGTCCCGCCAGTGGCCAACAATTGGAAGCTTCTTGGAAAAGCGGTGTCTCCCGCATGCGAGATGGAATAATCTGCAAGTCTGCCGTCGTTTTGCTTTTTGAAACTTTCAAGAAAGCCTTCGCCCGCTTTTTCCCACGCCGCCCACTGTTTGGGATCTTCGGGCACGCGAGTGAAGATCTCTGCGAAACGAGGGTCTTTTCGGTTAAGCGCTCCGACGCCCCCGTTCTCGCGAACCACTTGAGCCCGGTCGTCCCTTGAAACAAGGCCTGTCACATTCACCTTGTTTCTCGACGCCGCCTTTACGGCCTCTAACCCAGTGCCGGTTGCAGCACCTTCAACAAAAAGAGTTTTGCCGGGTTCGATCTTTAGCGTCGTGAAAAGCGCGCGGTAGATGGTGCCAAGGTTCAAGATATAGCTTCCAGCCGCTTCCAGCGTGAGGTCAGCCAGTTTGTGGTGCAACTGCGGCCCTTGAGCGATCATGAATTGCTGGTGCGAACCATCCGGCGTTTCGTAACCTTGAATCGTTTGTTCCGCAAACATCGGATCAAGTCCAGCCATCGGAGATAGCAACTGTGATTGACCCGCGAAAACCGCTACCAGATCGCCGACCTTCACCCTGCCTTCTTCTTTGAGCTCTGAGCCTACCGAAGCCACCAAGGCAAGCCCACCGCTTCCGGTGACATGCCAGTCTTCTTCATGATTATCAAAAGGCGATACTGGCACACCGGTGATAGCCCAGATGTCGTTGAAGTTGATTTCGCTGGTGAGCATGTAAAGCAGTGCTTCGTTCGGCCTTGGGCTAGCGACCGGGATGATGCGAACCTTCTCCGCTTCTTGAGGATCTCCATGGTTCGCCCGGCCCGTCACGGCGTCTTTCTCGACCACGCTCGCATATTGATATTTTGGGATTGGGGTGACGCCCGGATAAAAAGCGGCTTGCGGTTCGAGCAGTTCGCCTTTGTTCAAGAGCGTTTGTTCATGGGCTCTTGCTTCTTCCAAGGCTTTTCGGCGTTTCACAGGAAGCGGCTCGCTCTTTTTGTCGAAGAATGCGCGAATGCCGCGTCTACCCGCTTGCGGATGAACCACGGCTTCGGCGAAAAGCTTGGCTTCGCGTTCCAGTCCCTGACCCAATCCGTTCTCATAGCCAAAACGCATGGCCTCAAGCGCCCATTGCGCAGGCATGGTCCTACCTGAGCTTTCTGCTTGCACGAGAAGGCGTCTGATTTCAGCGTGGTTGTCGAAGACCTCACTGGGAAAACGTTTTCCGTTTTGCCAGTCTTCCATGAGGCGAAGCCTCTCGTCATGAGCTTCGGCTAGAGGTCCTGACTGTTTCAAGATGAATTGTCTGGCAAGTTCAGTCGCGCGAGAAAGCACATCGGTTTCATAGGTCACCTCATCGATGAGGCCCAGCTCTTTGGCTTCTTCGGCACCAACAGAACGGCCACCCAAGATGATCGAGGTCGCCTCGATCAAACCTTCCACGCCAAGCTTCGCTTCAAGAAGGCGTGGAAGCCTTTGGGTGCCGCCGTAACCGGGGATCAAATTCAAGTTGATTTCGGGTTGGCCAAACTTTGAGGTGGGTTCAGCGATGCGATAGTGCGCCGCCATTTGAAATTCATTGCCTCCGCCTAAAGCAAGGCCGTTGATAGCGGCGATCACCGGCTTGTTCAAGGTCTCAAGCCTTCGCGTCACCTGCGCCGCTTTGTTTGAAAGAGGAAGCACGTCTTCAGCAGAGTGCATTTCCTCCAAGAACTGGCGGATGTCTGCGCCGGCGACAAACGATTTCGTCCCCGCTCCCGTGAGGATGATCGCCTTGATGTCAGCACGCCTGCCAAGGTGTTCGACCACGGTGTTGAGCTCATCGAGAGCTCTCTCGTCGAGCGCGTTCACCGGGGGTTTTGAGATCGTCAGGATCGCGATCTTCGCCAGGGGTTTTACGTCGTGGTATTCGACGCGCAAAGTGGATTCGATTTGAAGGATCTGTTGGTCATCTTCAAGGCGCATTTTGGACTGCCATGATCGAATTCCACGTTCGATTTCGGCCAGAGATTCAGGATTTCTCAGAGTCGTTGTATCGCCAAGCGCTTCTCCTTCGAGCATGTTCTTTAAAAAACGGCGCATGTACTTTCCGCTTCTCGTCTCTGGAAATTGGCTTACACAGATGAAACCCGCAGGAATCGCCACAGCGCCTTTTTCTTCCCGTACCAGTTGGCTTAATCTCCGCTCGTCTTCGAGTGAAAGCTTCCTTCCTTTTTGAGTGAGGATGAAGGCCACGGGAACCGTGCCTTTCTCTTTGTGAGGAGCGCCTATGACAATCGCATTGCCCACTGGGCTTTTTGGATTGATCTGTTTGTCTTTGAGCAAGGCCCCTTCAATCTCTTCCGTCCCAATGCGGTGGCCCGAAGTATTGATCACGTCGTCAGATCTGCCGTGCAGGCTAAAGCTCTGGTCTTCGTACCGGCAAGCAAAGTCGCCTTGGGTGTAGGCCCATTCGATTTCTTTGCCTTCCGTCCCGGGTTTCGACCAGCGGTCAAAATAGATCTGAGAAAATCGCGCAAGGTCTCCTTTCCAAGTGGGGCTTCCGACGTTCTCGCCATCTCCCCAGACGGTACGAGCAAGGTATGGATAGGGATGAGTAATGACGATCTCGCCTTTTTCGCCCTCAACAGCCCGCCGGTATTCTGATCGAAGGCGCCCTTCGACTTCAAAAGTTTTTTCGGCCACCCAAATGTCGGTGGCGACCCAAGGAAGTGAGAACGTATGGGCGTCGGCTTTGAGTTTGAAATCCTGGTTGCCGTAGAAATGGGTGAGCACGATGCCTCCGTGCTCTGTGGCCCAATAAGAATTGATGTATTGAGGAGTGAGCAATTCCATGCCGAACTCTTGAATCGCTGGGCTCGTGGGTTCGGCGCAAAACGTGGCGACCTTTAGCGAAGAACGGTCGTACCGTTTCACGTCCGCGACGTTTTCCGGGTCTGAAGCGACCGCTTTCAAAAAGGTAGAGCCCGCTTTGAAGATATTGACCTTGTGTCGCTCGATGATGCTCGAGAATCTTCCGGAATGAGGAAAGAGCGGAGATCCCTCGGTCACGATGCTGGTGGTTCGGGTCGTCAATGCGGCGCTGATCAAATAAGATTGCCCGGTGATCCAGCCTGGGTCTGCCACGACGTACATCACGTCGCCGCCTTCGGGTGAAACGTCAAATGAGATGCGCATCGTGTGGGCGATGCCCGCGACGTAACCGCCGTGGGTATGGACCACACCCTTGGGTTTACCGGTGCTGCCGCTGGTGTAAATGATGAAGAGAGGAAATTCAGCGTCAACGATCTCTGGACGCGAGGTCGCATAGACCGCTCGAATGAAATCGCTATCCGAGAGCGAAAGGATTTCTGCTTCGGTCGACACTGAAAAACCTGAGGCTTTGGCATTGGCCAAAAGCTTTTGCGTGGCTTTTTCCAAGAGCTCATGAGCCCAGCGATCGCGAGAGGCATGCCAAGAGAGCTCAGGAGTTTGGGTGTGCTTCACGACAACCACCGCCTCTACGCGGGCAGGAGAGCGTACAAGCGCTTCCGCGATCGCAGTCCGGGTGCGAGACTTCATGGCAGCGTCCCAATGAGAAAGTTTTTCAAGCGCGTTTCCAACCCCGCGCATCACATCCGAGCGTTCCACGGTGATTTCACCTTCGATCGCTTGAGACGCCATGTCTTGAATGAGAGAAGCGCTCGTGGCGTCTACGGAAGACATTTGATTCAAGGTTTCGCGGATGATTTGAAGCGCTGCTGCTGCGGGAACGTAATCTTCAAGAGCGCGGTCAGTATAGACTTCCTTGAAACCCACGACTTGGGCGTTTCTGTAAGCGCCATCGGTCGTGATCACGACTTTTGCGCCCGAATCATGGATGCGATCGGAAAGAGTCTTGGCGCTAAAGCCGCCGAACACCGGCGTGTAGATCACGCCAAGGCGTTTGGACGCTTCTATGAAATAAATTTGCTCGAGGATATTGGGCATGTTGAGGGCGATTCGGTCGCCTTTTTTCAAGCCAAGGTCTTGAAGAACTCCGGCTGCTTTTGCCACTTCCCAGAGCAGCTGTTTTCTGCTGATCTTTTTTTGCACGACGGGTCCGCCGCGGCCATTCTCTAGGGAGGAATCCCATCGGTCGCCTTCAAAGATGAAAGCGATTTCATCGCCATGGCCCGCCATCACATGTACATCGACTTCATTGAAACACGCATTGGTGAGGCCACCTTCGAACCAGCGGTAAAACGGAGGTTCGTCGCCATTGAAGGCGCGCTCCCAAGGTTCAAAGTCGGAATTGAGTGCAAGGTTCAAGTTTGCCGCGCCGGTTCTCGCGTCAAATCCCATCCAGGGACGCGGACCATCGGTGCGTCTAGCCCAGGTAGAGAGTTCAGGCAGGTACCAGTGAATTTCGCGCTTGGCGATCTCTCCATGAAAGCGACCTGGATCGTTGAGAAAAGCCTCGCGTTGAGCCTGCCAATCTTTCTTGTTTCGAATGGTGTTCGCTTTGATCGTGGTCATCGGTTTCTCTCCATTAAACGGTAATGGTGGTGCCTGTGTAGGTTTTCGTTGCCTCGTCCTTGCCTTCGGTCAAAGGCGGAGGCAAAGACATCATCAAAATCGCTTCGATGAAGCGTTGCGTCACAGCTTCGGAGTCGCGTGGCAGAGTAGAGTCAATTTGATTGAAAAAAGGCTTGTGGATCAACCTTCCGCCTTCTTGTCCCGCCGTGACTGTGAGCGGTCTTAAGGTCGTTCTGACGAAATTCGCGAAAGCATGGGTCTGGGAAGCCGCGGCCTTCTCAAGCCTCGGGGTTACAAAGATGATGCGGCATCGGTCGATGGTGGAAGCGCGTTTCCCGACGATCAGGTGGTGGGTGATCTGCTGCTCGACGAGTCGCTCAAATTGCGAAATCGAAGGAAGCGTTTCCCAGCTTGCGCGGCCTTGCGGCACGAGATTTTCAATCGCGCCCATCGGAAAACTCACGACGACATCAGGATTGCCAAACTGGGCGATCATCTTGTCAAGTGTCCGGTCGATCGCATGAGACTTTTCGGCAGCGATGTGAACGTGGGGTGTTGTGAGCCCGATTTGCCCCAAGTGCTTGCGCACTTGTTCCGCTCCGGCATCCGACGCTGTGACCACCACCACCTGCCTAAGCGCAGCTCCGGCGCTCTGCACGCGTTCAACGTAAGAGGCCGCAAGGGCCGCCATTTCAGGGAACATCGCGTCGCCCACAATAAAAACAGTTTGACCATTCAGCTCTGAGAGCAACTCAGGATGGGTGCGCCCCACGAAATCACCGCTCATGATCAGGCGTTCAAGCGTAAGCCCGCAAGAAGGGTGTAGGGTTTCTCCCGTGACGTTCTTGTTCGCGAGATAGAAAACCATTTCCCTGGCGACGTCATTTTCGGAAGGCATGCGTTGCAGGGCAAGCGTGCTTAAAACGCTGTTTCTGATCTTCGTGGCATCCGCTTCGATCTGAGAACGAGGGAAGAACGGCTCGGGCGCATCCTGAAAGCGCGCTAGAAAGCGCCCTTCGGAAAAGGCCACGGGCAGGAACTTGCCAAGCTTAAGGCGCTCTAGCAGTCGTTCAGCAAGCAGGCGGGTCAAGACATGGGTGTTCGCCCCGCAGTCTTCTTTATAAGGTTTTTCCGTCAAGCCGCGGGCAAGCAAAATCAAGGGCTCAGAAGCGTGGCCAGCCTCAAGAATCGTTTGCATGCGATTGGTCTCAAGTAGAGCAAGGCTCGCGGCGAGATCGCCTTCGCGGCGGAAGAGCGTCACCAACGCGCTGTAAACCAAGTTCATCCTCTTGTTCTCAAGAATGAGTTTTGCCCTGCGAGCGTACAGGCCGGGGCGATTCGCGTTTCCCCGCAGGCGCACGCCATCGACCGGACCAGGCGCTACGGCGTTGATCTGCACATCCGGCCCCAGGAACGTCGAGAGGCTTTCTGCAAGCGCTCGTTGCCCCGCTTTTGAAACGGCGTAGTCCGAGCGGTTGGGGTAGGGCACGGTTGCGTGTCTTACCCCGCCAAAGTGAGAGCTGACGTTGAGGATGTGACCGTTTTTCTGGCGCTTCATGAACGGCAGCGCCCTTGCCATCAAGTCATAGTTTGAAATGAGATTGGCCATGAGCGTGTGACTCCATCCGCCAAGAGGCATGTCGACGACCATCTGCTCAACGCCTGCGATTCCCGCGTTGTTGATGAGGTAATCGATGCGGCCAAATCTTGCGATGGTCTGCTCGACCATGGTCTCAACGGCTTTGGGATCGGCAACATCGCAATCCGGAATGATCAAAACACGTGATTCGGGTTCTGAGTATCCGGCGATCTTGAGCTCTTCGATGATCGTTTGCCTGGCTTTTTCTAGCTTCTCAAGCTGACGCGCGGCGAGCGCTACTCGAGCGCCACTCAAGGCCAAGAGCCTTGCCGCTTCTCCTCCGATGCCCTCAGATCCGCCAGTGATGAGAGCCACCTTTCGCAGGTGCAAGCCGCGAAGGGCCTGTCTTTCCCAATTCAATGCGACCCGGCTTTGAATCGAGCCCGCAAGCATCGGGGCAAGCGAGATATCAATCGCTCTTATTTGGCGCAAGCCGTTTGAAAGCGAGACTGCCCATTCGCACGTGAGATCCAGGTTGATGGCGTCTTCGTTTTCAGAGCGCACGAGTTGGTTGATGCGAATAAGCCGAGTGCGGCGTCCCGCCTTGACCATCGTCGTGTTTTCATGCCGCCAAACCCGGATGAGCTGTTGAATAGCGCTTCTGCGAAGCGCGCCGAACGCGCTTGCATTCTTTGACGAGGAGTTGCCAACGAAAATGACCACGGGATCCGCGGTAAGCCTTTTGTCGGCGGCATTGAAAATCTGGTCAAGCCTCTGCGCCACGGCGATGGCGCCAAAAATCTCGCGGTCGAAAAACTCTTGAACCAACGCGCTGGTTGCCTCGATCGTCGAGGTTGCGAAGTGATCTGCGCCAAAGGCCGGCAGCACGATCGTCGAGTGGGGCAGCCTGTTCTTGAAATACAAGGTCGTATCCGCGCGTTGCCAGTGGCCAGGGTTGAGGGGGTCGAGAAGATCGAGCGTGAAACCAGGTTGGTGTTCAAAACGTTGGCGTGCGAGCTCGAGGGCTTTTTCATCACGAAAGGTGAGGTAAACATCTGCTCCCATTTCATGGTGCCGCGAAGCCAGTTCACAAGCATCTTCGGTTTGATCGCCCGCGATGATCCAAACAAGCTTGCCCTCGAGGTCGACAACGCGCAGGTTAGGCCTCGAAATCACTTGGGTGTAAGAATCTTTCGGAAGTTGCAGGCCATGGGTGACTTGAAAGTCGTGGCCTGAAAAACTAGTGCTTTCATCCGCACCTAAAAACACGATCGTCTCCGCGACCTCGGCCTTGCTCAGGTAATTCGAGCCGGTGGGCGACTCCTTGAGCAGCATCTGATCAAGGATCTCTTGAGAGGTGGTGCCGGGTTCCACTCCTTTGAGTTTATCCATCGTGGCAAAAACGCTGTGAATGCGCTCACTCTCGACAGGCCCCGGATAGACCGTATTCACTCGGATGCCCCGCGGATCTTTTCCCAGTTCCGCTGCCATGCTTCGAGTCAGCGCATTGAGCGCGGCTTTTGGCACTACGTAGGCGATTCGACCGTAATAATTCATCCTTGAAAAGATGGTCGAGACGTTGATGATGCTTGAGCCTTTGGAAAAGTAAGGAAGAAACGCTTGGGTCGTGAACCATGCTGTGCCGAGCAAGGAACCGATGGCCTGTGAGAGGGTCTCACTGTCTTGCGCGCCCGTGGCCCGCAGTCTCTCGAGATCTTCAGAGGTGAGCGGGATATTCGAGAGCTCTTGGCGCGGCCCAGCCGAGCCCGCGTTGTTGATCAGGATGTTGACGGGGCCGAACTCGCTATGAATTTCTTTTGCCGCATTTTCGAGCGCTTGAGTGTCTGAGCCATCAACGGATTTGATGTGGATGCGCTGAGCGCAGTCGGCGCCTTCAGAGGCGAGCGCTGTTTTCAGGCTTTCCTGCGCCGTTTTGAGTTTTTCTAAAGACCGCCCGGTGAGAACGACGTTCGCACCTTCTTCAAGATATCGTTTTGCGATCGTCTGGCCGATCCCCCCGGCTCCACCAGTGAGTACTGCTGTCTTTCCCGCAAGCCTTCTGGCCCTAAGGTTCTGCATAGCTGCCTCCCTGCTCTCAAGGGTAAAACTAAAAAAGATTGGGAGAAAAGACCAACGTTTTGTTTGAAGGAATCACTTTTTATGAAGAAAGCGGGCTTTGTCTTGGCTTGACGAAAAAGAGGTTTTACCGGGGAGTTCGCCCACTCGGCACGCCATTTCCATTCGGCTTTAGCCAAGGCTGAAATGTGCCGGTGCCTGCAGGAATCACTTTTCGAAGATAGTCGGGGTGCGGCAACCCTCCTACTTTTTCCTGCACATCCAAGAAATAAGAGAGTGCCATGATGATCTGGTGGTTGAGAGATCGAAACTCGCGCTCACTCAATTCTTTGAGTTGACCGTGCACGGATTTTGGAATGCGCAACGTCAAAGGGACGAGATCATTCTCGAGGTTGTTGTTCATTTGATTACGGACTGACGGCTTATCCTGCGGCATGTTAATACTCTAGTTTTAAACTATTTTAAGTGCAACTCCTAATTTAGCAATCGTTTAGTTTTGTATGGTTGCATTTAGTTTCAAATAATGTCATATCCAGAGTTGCAGAATGCAGTCGATGCCGGCAAAAACCTGGCTTTGGCCGGCATTTTATCCCATCCCCCAACGAAAGAGGCCTTGAAGGGATCTTTTCCTTGGAAAAGCCCTTCAGAAATGGCCTCTTTCTATTTTCACCAGTCCCCTGTTATAAGCTGCTTAACCCGCATGACAGAACCTAAAGATTGGTATGAACTGAATACCGACCGACAGCATATAACCAAAGAGCGCGAAAAAGCGCGAAAGCTGCGCAAAACTCAGTGGTGGAAGGACAAGCTCAATCAAGGCGTTTGTCATTATTGTTCGAAGAAGTTCGCGCCTCATGAGCTTACGATGGACCACGTCGTTCCGCTCGCGCGCGGCGGCCGTAGCACCGCTGGCAACATCGTGCCTTCTTGCAAGACCTGCAACAGTTCAAAAAACCTCGAAACTCCGGTCGAACAGCTGCTCAAGTCGCTTAAAAAAGACGACGAAGCGTAAGCGCGGCCATCGACTTTAAGCCCAATGACTTCTCTAAAGAGCAGACTATTCTTCTAACTAAAGGAGGCTGCAAAATATGGGGCATGTCGCCAAAGCAAATACCGTGCGTTGTGATGTCCTTGATGAGATTGAGGCAGCGATCACGCTGAAAAGTCCTGTTCGAATCTGGTTGGAAGATGGGTCTCACCGCCTCGGTGATCCTCTCGACCTCTACACCGAAAATCACGAAGACTTCGTGCAACTTCGCAATCATCTGCCGATCCCCCTTTCTCTGGTCGTTCGCGTTGAGCGGGTATGATATACCGCTCACATGGCAGATCATGATCAAAATCCTGAGCGGCGCCGTTTTCTCACCCAATCGGGTGGGATGCTCGGGGGCTTTCTCGCAAATCCTGGCGCCGCGCTTTTGAGCCTTGTAGCGGGCTCGCTGGTTTCGAAAACAGGGCGATCCGCTGCGAACGCCGCTGACGTTGCGTCATTCGAAACCGAGACCGCAGTCGCCAAAAAAGTGCTTCATGCAAACGAAGCCGTGAACTTGCAAGGCGATCCGCTGGGACTTGATTTGAGCTCAATGGTTTTAGTTTCACAGCCCGAGGCTTGGAGCGCCCAAAAACAATGCAACCGGGTGCTGCTTGTTTTGGCTCATGGCTGCGCCGCAGGTCAGATTGATCCCAAGCTTTCGCGCAGGCATGTGGGATTGAGCATGATTGAACTCGAGCTTTCTGAAAACGGTTGGTCTCATCGCATCTCTGGGATGATGAACCGAAGATGGCATGCGGAAAGCCCCGTTGCGATAGAAGGGATGCGCTTCCAAGAAAATGCGCCCGCCCTGCGTGTTCAGAGGCTTTCGCAGGGAATGGCGGGCATCGCATCGATGGCCTTATCGGGCTGGCAGACAGTTCTGGCTTGCGAGGCCAGGCCAGGCGATTCTTACCCACGGTTTGAGTTTTCAGAGGAACGAGAAAAACAGCACTTCCACCGAGACTGGGGATGGGTTGTGGAAGTGAACCCCTTCACCGGTACTGCCATCAAAAGGTTTAGCCTGGGAAGGGTCTTTCCCGTGAGCGCAAGCCTGGCGGCGTCGGCTGGGAAGCCTGTTTCCATCTATCTCTTGGGCCAACGCGAAGACGGTTTGGGGTTTTTATTCAAGTTCATAAGCCACCAAAGGTTTGACTCAAGAATGCTCACAGCCAATGCATCGATTCTCTCGATGGGCGAGCTTTGGGTGGCAGACATTGAAAAGAGGCGGTGGGGTCGTGTTTTCGAAGGTAGCGGCGGGCGGAGCTGGGAGGAGGCGATGGTTTCTCCATATCAGGCGACAGCCCAGTTTCATGGATTGCCAGAGCCTCGAAAGCTTGCTTGCGATGAGGTTGAAAAACACCTCTATGTGCATTCCGAAAATAAGATCTTCGTCTTAAGTGAGCGCCTGGAGCCTTTTGATTCTCAAGAGTTTGAATGGAACGAAACAAAGATGTCTTTTGACGACTCGCCCTTTGAACCCGCGGATCAGGCCTTCGCGCCCTTTGGAGCTGGCATGTTCTTCATCGAGAAGACTGAGACGGGGCCTGCGATCTTTGCGCGAACTTCTTGAGAATCCTCTCATAGTGGTGGCGTTTGGCTTTGCCATTCCCAGGACTGCACATGAGGTCAGTCAAGTCAGGCACGATCTCTAGGACCTCAAACCCTTCACTGCCCTTGTCTCGGTAACCTCTGAAATACCAATCGGCAAAACCCAGGATGTGACCAAATTCATGGGCAGCGACATTGTGAGAGAGGTCTTGGGGCCCGAGAGCGATGTAGCGCCCAGGCGACGCAAAGGTTGAGTTCGAGCCTGTGGTGATGACGCCGCCGTTTTTCGGAAACCTAGCGATGTGTTTCGAGAGGTCCATTTTTTCGCCGGGCCTAGGCGGCTTCGATGGGGCATAAAGCTTTTGCGGCGAGACAGGCGTTAATTTGATCTCAAGCTTGTAAACATTCTCGCGGCTTTCGACATACCATTCTTTCTCAATGGCGGTTTTCAACTTTGTCGTGAAAGCTTTGTTCGAAATATCGGTATAGACCGGCACTTGAACGATCCAGACATTGGGTTTGGGATGCCTCACTTGAACGAAGCCGGGAAGTTCAAGCTCCTCGGTTTCTTTGTCAAGTTGCTCGGCGTATTTTTTCTCCTGCTGCACTTGTTGATCCGTGGGGCTCGGGATGTCTCTCAGTTTCTGCCTCTCAACCACCAGATCGTGCAGAAAGGTCAGCCGGTCAAAACGAGCGCGATCTTGAGCGATGGCTTGTTGCCAAAAGCGATTGTATTGAAGGTGATGGTCAATGGTGTTTTGGTTTGCCCGCAAAATGGCGAATTCAGCGGCGGTTTTTCCTAAAATGGCCTTTCGGTCAGGGCTTGAGAGCTTGGCAAGAACCCCGAGTTTTTCTTGAGCCTCGTCTATCTTGGTGAGTTCCCAGCGGATGAATTGCTCAGTGCGCGCCCAGCTGTAAGAAGTGGAAATGGGCCTTGTTTCTTTGATCTGTTTCGCCTCGTGATCTACGAAGAGCCGTGGCAACACTTGATAGCCGATTTCCACCGGCTTTGGGGGCGGAACGGTCATGCGCTTTAAAATCTCAGGTGCGTCTTGCTTCAAGGCCGCGCGCAAAGCATCGTAAACCTGCGCCAGCCGTTTGGCGTATGAGAGGTAAAGGTCTTCGACTTCTTTTCCTCTCTTGAGGTGAGCGCCTTCGTCTTTTGTGGCCGACCCAGGTGCCGCGAGTTCTTTGCGCAACCACTCGGTGCGGTTTTCTGAAGTCCATCCGAAAGGCGACTGAAAAAGCGAGGTCAAAGAAAGAGCGGCACCAAGGAACCGCTTTGCTGTGCCGGCCGTAAGATAGCGGTGTTCAGTCTTCATCAGCGTCATTAAATGAATCCTATTTGATCGAGCCCCTCTTCGGTCTCAAGGAGGTGCTTGAAGTGCTTGGCCATCTTCGCCCCATACAACCCGTCGATGAAACGATGGTCAAAAGTCACGCCGATCTTGAAAACCGGGGCGATCTCGATCTTTCCCTCCCTGACCACGGGCGTGTCTCGTACCGCGCCGACCGCGAGCCCGACCGGGATGCGACTGTAAGAAATCAGCGGTGCAAAAGCCTCATCAAGGCCGATCGAGCCGATGCTTGTGATCATCGCGCTTCCAAAAGGATCTTTCGGCAGCCCAAGCCGCCTGAGATCAAGGTTTAGCGTGTACATGAGAAAAGAGGTGAGTTCTAAGAGAGGGCGCATCAAGAAAACAGGCACAAACGAAAACATCGATTTGGCCTGTTGGAAATTGGGATCCTTGTCTTCTCGAATCGCCTTCGCTTTGAGCTGAAGTTCTTTCGCGATCTCAGCCAGGGATTTTTTCTCGGCCTCAAAGATAGAAACCCCAGAGAGTTCTTTTCCCTCGTCATCTACCGCAGTTTGCAGGAAAAGGGTGACGTTCTTTCTGAGGTAAATGCGCTTCCACCGGATCAAACCGTTGAGCTGAGGATAACGGTTCATGGTGAGTGCTGTCGCGCGCGCGACGATGGCCGTGATGGTCGGAGGTTTCGATGACGGATCTCGTTTTCGCCACAGCGCTTGACGCTGGGCCAGCCGAGTCGCATCGATGCTTAAGGTCCCGTAGACTGACGGATCGCCAGGAGAGTGCCATGTGCCTAACGCGAGTTTTCGCCAACTTGAAAGTTTGAGGCGCTCGAGTTCGACATTCGGCATTGTTTCAAGTCCCTTTGTGCACGGAAAGACCCTGGCTATCGAGAAAAGACTCGCAGATCATCTCAGAAAGCGTCGGGTGAGGATGGATCGTGTCTCCGATTTGTTTTGCCGTAAGGCCTGTTTGAATGGCAAGTGCCACTTCAGAAATCAGGTTGCTCGAGTCATGCCCGAAGATCGTGCAGCCAATGACCTTGCCCGTATCGCGGTCGATCACCGCTTTGACCATGCCCTTGGTACGGCCCACGCAGAGCGCCTGAGAGTTCTCAGCGTAAGTGTATTTTCCAATCGCAACTGCGATGCCCTTTTGCCGGGCTTGATCAGGTTGCAGCCCCACAGAGGCCATTTCAGGAATCGTGAAAATCGCTCCCGGCACCGTATCATAGTTGGTTCTGCATTCCTCGCCGCACATGGCGCGAACAGCAATGCTCGCATCGTACCAGGCCTTGTGCGCCAGCATTTGGCCTCCGACCACATCGCCACCGGCAAAGAGCCCCTTGCAGGCAGTCTGCAGCTGCTCGTCTACGACGACATGACCTCGCGGAGTGAGTTTCACGCTCAGTTGCTCTAGGCCGATTCCCTCTGAATTGGGACGTCTTCCGATGGCCAAGAGAACCGCTTCCGTCTCAAGCGAACTCGTCTTTCCATCGCTTTCAAGTTCGAGCTGAACAGACTGAGCGGAAGTTCTTAAAGCCCTCACCTTGGTGTGCAGATGGATCTTGATGCCATTGCTTTCGAATTGCTGCATCAACAGGCCCACGATTTCTTGGTCCATCGCCGAGAGTACTTGTGATGAGTGCTCGAGCAGGTGAATCTCAACGCCAAAACGATTGAGAATGCTCGCAAACTCGCAAGCCACGACACCACCGCCAACGATAGTGAGGCTTTTGGGAAGCTCATTTAAAAGAACAATGTCATCGGTATTGAGCACTTTCTGATGGTCGGCTTTCAAGACATCCGATTCCGCGGGTCTGGAACCTGTGGCAATGAGCACAAATTTTGAGGTGAGTTTCGAAGAGCCTCCTTTTGACTTCAGGCTCACTGTGAATCTTTCAGTCTCACGCTTGGGATCATACGATTCTACGAACGCGTCTGCCTGAAAAACCTGGGTACCCAAGGCAAGCATGCGCTTTCGGATGGTCGAAGACATTTGATCGGTGATCGCGTACTGGCGCTTTACGGCTTTAGAGAAATCAAACTCGATCTTGCTTCCGATGGTGATGCCGTGTTGCTCAAGGTCCGCTAGTCGCTGCAGTGCGACGGCTGTGCCCCAGAGAGCCTTCGTAGGGATGCAACCACGGTTGATGCAAGCCCCACCGATTTGGTCGCGCTCAACTAGAGCGACCTTGAACCCCTGCAGCGACCCACGGATCGCAGCAGTGTACCCGGCCGGTCCTCCACCTATGATGATCAGATCGAACGTGTTGTTTTTCATCCTTGGTTTTTCTAATCCCTTAGAGAGCTTTTACTTCGGTCACAAGCTCTTGCAAAACGTTTTTGGCGTCTCCAAATAGCATGCGTGTTTTAAGGTCGAAAAACAAATCATTTTCAATTCCGGCAAAGCCCACTCCGCGCCCTCTCTTCACCACGAGAATGTTCTTTGCGTGGTCGGCATTGAGGATTGGCATGCCATAGATCGGGCTCGATGGGTCTTTCCTCGCGGCGGGATTCACGACGTCATTGGCTCCGATCACGAGAGCGACATCAGTTTGAGCGAACTCAGGGTTGATCTCTTCCATGTCGATGAGCTTGGGATAAGGAACATTTGCTTCGGCCAATAGAACGTTCATGTGGCCAGGCATCCGGCCAGCTACGGGGTGGATGGCGTATTTGACTTCAACACCTCTTTTTTCGAGAAGCTCATCAAGTTCGTGCACCAAATGCTGGGCTTGGGCTACTGCAAGACCATATCCTGGGATGATGATCACGCGCCGTCCATATCCCATAAGAATTGCGGCTTCAGAAAATGTGATCTCACGTTGAATCTTGTCGTGGCCCGAAGCGGCTCCGCCGGCTGTTGCTCCACTTGCTCCGGCTCCGAAAGAACCGAACAAGACATTAGAAAGCTTGCGGTTCATTGACTTGCACATCAATAGAGTGAGAAGCGATCCTGCCGCGCCCACAAGAGTGCCGGCGATGATCATCGACATGTTTTGCATCGCAAACCCGGTCACTGCTGCGGCCATGCCCGTGCAAGAGTTGAGAACTGAAATCACGACCGGCATGTCGGCGCCACCGATCGGAAGAACTTGAAGCACGCCCAAAATCAAGGCAAGTCCTGTTAAAACCAGCGAAAGTTGCATTGGGCTAAGCTCTAGGCCAGGCGCTTGAATGAGCATGGCAGCGCTTGCAATAAAGATGATCAGCACAATCAAAGAATTGATCGTTTTCTGAAGAGGCCAGCGCAGGGGTTTTTCTGAGATCAAGCCTTGAAGCTTTCCAAAAGCAACTAAACTTCCGGTGAAACTGATTGCACCGAAGAGAATCCCAAAAAGAGTAGGCAATGCATGTTGCCACTCAGCCACTGGAATTGAGTGCATCTCAGCAAGCGAGATCAAGAGTGCACAAGCGCCACCCATGCCATTAAAGAGAGAGACCATTTGGGGCATTGCCGTCATTTGCACTCGTTTGGCTAGAATCCAACCAGGTACCGTGCCCACGAGAATCGCAAGCGCAATCAACCCGAAATTCGCCATGCCTTCTAAGAACAAGGTGCCGCCAAGTGCGATGGCCATTCCGAGAGCCGCCATGAGGTTGCCCGAGCGCGCGGTGCGCGCAGAGCTCAAGCGTTTAAGCCCAAAAACAAAAAGCACTGAGGCGATGAGGTAAGAGGCTTCTGCTGCCAAGCTCACTTCGGTTTCTCCGGCTGTGAGGGTTTTTTCTTGAACATCTCAAGCATGCGATCGGTCACAACGAACCCACCTACGACGTTGAGTGTTCCTAGAACGACCGCGGCAAATCCAAGCAGCGTGAGCGTGAGGTCTCCCGAAGCCTTGCCCAGAATATAAACCCCGCCAATCAAAACGATGCCGTGAATAGCGTTTGCCCCCGACATGAGCGGGGTGTGTAAAACAGCGGGCACTCTTCCGATCACTTCGACTCCGGCAAAGATCGCGAGAATGAAGATATAGGTCATCGCAAGAGCGCTCATTTCATGCCTCGCTTTGTGTTGCGCTCACCGTTGTGGGTGAGGCAGGTTTCTGAAAAGACGGGGTTATTCCAATCAAAGGTAAACCCTTTGTCATTTGTGAGGTCAGTGATCAGGGCTACAATGTTTCGCGAGTACATTCGGCTAGCATCTAAAGGAAGTTCGGCCGGAAGATTCGTGGGTCCCAAGACAAGCACCTGGTTTTCAACCACACGTTCATCGGGTTTGGTAAGGGTACAGTTGCCGCCTGTTTCTGCGGCAAGGTCGACGATGACTGAGCCAGGTTTCATTTGCGCTACCATCGCTGGGGTGATCAGACGTGGTGCTGTTTTTCCAGGCACTTGCGCCGTGGTGATCACAAAGTCTGCTGCTTTCAGTCGTTCGGCGATCAAGGCTTGTTGTTTCGCTAGAGTTTCTTCTGAAACTTGCCTCGCATATCCACCAGCACCTTCGGCATCTTCAGAAGTTTCTCTCAACTCGACAAACGTTGCGCCCAAGCTCTGCACTTGTTCTTTGGTCGCGGCTCTTGCGTCAAAGGCTTCAACCACAGCGCCAAGTCTGCGTGCGGTAGCGATCGCCTGCAGGCCCGCAACACCAGCGCCTAAGATAAACCCTTGAGCGGGTCTGATTGTGCCGGCGGCGGTCGTGAGCATGGGAAGAAATTTTCCTAAGTGATTTGCAGCAAGAAGCACGGCCTTATAACCTGCGATTGTAGCCATGCTTGAGAGCGCATCCATGCTCTGGGCTCTTGTGATGCGCGGAATAGCATCCATCGCAAAAGCAGTTACTTTTCGGCGTGCGAGTTCGTCGATAAGTTCTGAGTTTCGCAAATGCCAAAGAAAAGAGACCGTTGCTTTTCCTGGGCCAAGAAGCGCCAGTTCTTCGCGCGTGAAGGGCTGAACTTTTAAAATCGTCTCGCTCTCAGCAAAGAGGGCGGCTGCATCACGCGCAAGCGTTGCTCCTGCAGCAACGTATTCAGAGTCTGAAAAAGAAGCCAAAAGGCCCGCGCCGGATTGCACCAAAACCTGGTGGTTGCGCTTGACGAGCGCCTTCACCATTTCGGGTACTAGGGCAACCCGGGTTTCACCTTTTTGGGTTTCTTTAGCGACTCCGAATCGCATCAAGTACGCTCAATAGTTACTTTTTCAAGCACGACGTCTTCTCGCGGACGGTCTCTTCCATCACGCTGCACTTGCGAGATTTTTTCAACCACGTCTTGTCCCGAGATCACTTCGCCGAACACCGAATGGCGGTTGTCGAGGTGAGGGGTAGGAACGGTGGTGATGAAAAACTGGCTGCCGTTGGTATTGGGGCCAGCATTTGCCATCGAAAGAATGCCAGGCTTATCGTGTTTGAGTTCAGGATGAAATTCATCTTTGAACCGAAAGCCTGGGCCGCCAGTGCCCGTACCTGTCGGGTCACCTGCTTGAACCATGAAGCGCGGAATCACGCGGTGAAAGATCGTGCCGTCGTAATAAGGGCCAGTCTTTTTTTCTTTGGTGCGGGGGTCGGTATATTCTTTCGTACCTTCGGCTAGGTTCACGAAGTTCTCAACCGTAGTTGGAACCTTATCGTGGAAAAGGCGAATTTTGATTTCACCGAGCGAGGTCTTTAAGTTTGCGAATACTTCATTTGCCATGATCGTAGAGTCCTTTCGAGTCTTGTTCGAGTTTGTAATTATAGAGCTCGCGCGCAAGTTCACGCATGAATTGCAGGTGCTCAAATTTTTCTTTGTTATAGCCGTGATCAAAAACGTGGGGCTCAAGAAAGCCCATCTCATTGTGCACTGCAGAGATGGCTTGATCAATGCCGGCTGTTTGAATCATTTTCAGATACTTTTCGCGGATCTGTTCTCGGGTTGGTTTTAGCATTAAGACCCCTGTCATTGACGGTAGTGTGAATTTGGCAGAACGATACATAAAAAGCGGTGGGCTTTCAATAGGCGGGCTTTGGTACGACGGATAAAAAGTTATCAACAGCGCTTGAGGCGCAACCGGTGCCTGTGGATGGTTGGATCAAGAGGGTTTCCGTCAAAAAAGAACGAAGATGGTCACTCAGGTCAGTTACGGCAGCCTGTACGTCAGAGTCGAGATAAGCGTGATAGGCCCCGCCCCTTGAACTTAAGACACGCTCACCGCGGGGAGAGGCCCAGTTTTTAAGTCTGTTTTCGATCTCTTCGAGCTCTCCTTGTGCCGCTTCGAAGAACTCTTGCTTCGATCTAGGAGGGGTGGAAGCAAATTGAGGAGAGTGCTGGCCTAGAGTGGAAGCCGCAGCATCAATGGTGAGTTTGCCGCCGACTACTTCTTGTGTTATTCGAGCAAGTCTAGTCAAAAGTGCCAGCGGGTCTTTAGGATTTGCTGCTCCGCGAATGCCGCTTTTTTTCAAAGTTCGTCTTATTCTCTCGAGGTCTTTTTCGAGCTCTGCTGCCCAGTATTCGTTGCGTGCCTTCATGGCGGCGATTTTTTCTTCAGCTTTTTCGGCTGGGTTTAAAATTTCCTTTTTGGGTGGATCAGGTTGCAGTTGCTTTGTGGGCGTTGCATCGACTGTCACTAGCGTTTCATCCTTGTAAACAAGGTCGGTTTGATGATGAAGCACATCTTGCGGAAAGATGGTGTCTTCGCCTGCATCCAAAACCAAAGTGGTGCGCGGACGGGCTTCAAAGTCATTCATGCCTTTGGTTTTAAAATACTGATTCATCGTGTCTTCATAGAACTGACCGCTGAGCTCACAATTTGCGCAGAGAATTCCTTGTTTGTTTACGTAATTTGAGTAAACGCCGAACTCACCTGGTTCTTGGGTGGTTCGTTTGGGGCGCGGAGGGGTCTCATATAAGCTTTGTTCTGAAATGATGCTGGCGACTTGTTGTGCACTGAGATCACTAGAACTCTTCACTGCTCTTCGCAACTCGTCTGAAACCGCGGTAAGCCCCAACCTTTCAAAGTCTTCAGAGAATGCATTGACGAGCTGTTTGTCCATCGAAAGCAAAGTTTGGGGCAGCTTTTTATTCAACCGGCGAGATGCAGAGCTTGAAAAGGCCTCTTTCCAGCGGCCTGAGAAAAATGAACGAAGTTTACTTTTGGGCGCAGGCGGATCCGAAAACGAGGCCTTCCAGGTGATTTTGGGTTGGGCTCGCGCTCTAGCGCCTAGGGTGTGTCGAAGTGAACTGAGCTCTAAAAAGTAGGCTCCTGAGTTTTTGTCGCGATAGATGAGAAAGCCTGATTCCTTTTTTATTTTTTTTCCACCTATTGAGACCTCAAGATTTGAAAGTTCCATCCCACGCGGAGTGGGAAGGGTAACCATGCCTCGGCTGACTGGAAGAGGTTCTGTGAGTTCTACGTCAATCGTATGGGCCGAAGGATTTCGTTTAGATTTTTGCTCAAGGTCTACCGAAGAAGCGTTTGGCAGCGAATCTTCTTCCGGGATGTCGAGGTACAGGGCTTGAGATCGGTTATGGCCAGACACCCTTAGGTGTAATCCAGTGCCGGGGTTTTCACTGCCGTTTGAGTCAATTCCTCTACCTGCGGTCACAAGCGCATCTCCTGAAGAAGCAAAAGACTTTGGGTGTGACGAACTCTTGATGTCAGATTGTGCGTGTTTGAGCAGAGGGTGGGTGTCTAGGCCTTCAAAATCTCCATGGTCCTGAGCTTCAAGAGCCTTTGCCAGGTTCGTAATTCCGTACCGTTCAACCATCGACCATAAAAGAAGTTCAGAAGGAGAGAACTTTTGGATGCGCTCAGGATGTGTTTGCGCCACGACCTCCATCAGATACATCACTGTTGACGAGACTTCAGTCCCAAGCGGAATACCCAGGTTTTCGAGCCTTGTTTGAGACATCAGTTTTGTTCTGAACCGGCTTAAATCGTCTCGAAACGTCTTGATCTTTTCGACGCTGAGGTTCTTTTTCCAACTGTCATTGCGGTTTATATGAAAACCGTTCTTCTGGGTCATCAATGGTACAAGTTTTGTTTCCAAGGAATCAGCCCACAAAACAAGGCGCATCTTAGTAACGGTAAGCGGGTCGTATCGCCACCCCTGCGTATTAATAAGTACTTCATCTCTCCTAGAAGCTTCGGGCGGGAATATGATAAACGGAACGAATACGGCGGTGATGTCGTGCCAAAAGGGTGGTCCGAAAAGCTCTTCGGGAGGAGTGTTCCATTTTATAGAAGCCGAGCCGTCCTTTCGGACCGTGCCCACTTGAAATTTTTGAAGAGTTTGTAGGTCGTCAAAGGATATTCTGAAGTTTGGGTATAAGGAGAGGAGTTCCCTCTCAAGAAACTGGTAGGCCAGGTTTTGATCTGGTTCTAGTGCATTTTTGATTTGCTCTCGGATTTTGAGCATCAATCGCGCTGCTTTTTTTTCATCCTTCAAACGAGTTTCTTTTTTGTGACCTCTCGCACGTTCATGACCTTCTTCCTCTTCTATCCGATGGCGAATTTCGCGTAGCGATCTTCCGACCCCTAGGTCTGAGGTGCGCTTTGCCCAATCTAACCCATGTTTTTCTGCCATTTCTTGTTGAACACGCATCTCAATCTCTTGTTCAGATACCGCACTTTGCGCCTGATTCTCTTTAAGAATGAGGTCAAGGTCAGCAAGCGAATCCTCAATGGGTTTGCGCAAGTAAGAGAGGTCAAATCCAGCCTGAATGGCTTGGTCGTAAAATGGCGTGTTCGGTAGAGCCTGATAGTAAGCCAGCGCTGCCTCGCGCCCTTGGTCAAGTCTCTGTCGCACTTCAGGCAACGCGAGAAAGTCTTTGAATTCGCCCAAATCTAACGCTGAGAGTACTGCTGAGCGCCGATTCATTGAACTTCGGGACCAGCCGAAAAGGCGCTCCCAAAGTTCCTTGTGAGCGGTTGAGAAATGCGCGGGAGCGGGATCAGGCGAAAGTTGAAGGTGTGTGTCGCCATCTTCCGCGTGGCTGTTAACCGCAATCGCCAACATTCCTACAACCATCCAGATTGCGGTAAGCCAAACGGGCCATCGTGCTTGCACTTTTAGACTCATACGACTCTTTTTCGGTATTTTTTTAGCGAAAGCAGAGGCCTCTCAGCGCCGATCGCGGTTGTTTTAAATCTGAAACTTGGCCATAGCGGCAATTTTTGCCGACGATTTTCAATAAGAAGAGTTTGGCGCGAGTGAGGCCGCAGCTATCTTCAACAAGAATAGCTTAATGCTAAGAATGTTGCGTCTGCCCATGAGTCTTGAGTCTGCTTAACGCTGTGTGCAGGCTCACCATCCCATTACATGCCTGATTTTGCCGTTAATCTTGCCCGTATGAACGGTATCGTGCGATGGACTTTGGGATTGTGGTTTGGGACTCTCTTCTTAGGGATTTTGCTCAGTGCGCTGCCTTGGACGCAAGCGGCCCACGCACAGTCGCGGCCCGGTGACGTCGAGCCGCAATCACTCGGTGCAGGAAGCCGCAGCCAAACAAGACCAGGAACCCCAACAACGGCTGCAAAAGATGACAAACTTTTTCCTGCCGGAAAGACCGGGTATTTCGGGGGCGCGCTTGGCATTTCTTCGGCGAGCGAAGAAGTCGGCACAGGCCTGGGATTTGGCGGTGAGCTTGCCTTTTTTCCGCAGCAGTACTTTGGCTTAGGCGCGCTTTACCGCGGTGGAAATCACGGAGAGCCCAGCTCTGATCTTTTTGCTGCGCAGTTGCTCTTAAGACCCACGCCACCGTTCACACTTTCTTTTATCTTAGGCGCGCAAAAACTCAGTGACGCTGGAATCAATGCAGATACGACTTTCGCTTACGGCGCAAAGGCGGGTTACGACTTTCAACTCGGCAATTCGATCTTTAGCGTAGGACCGAATATCGACTTGGTTTTTTACAAACCAGGTGCCGAGACCGTTTCAAATGTGAATGTTTTGGCACTACTCAAGACCTGGCTCTAAGCCGGCCTGATCATCTCGAAAATGTCAGTGGCGCGCACGTAGATGTTTTCTTCCATGCGGCCGATGGCGCGAAGTTTTTTGACGTCGATTTTCCCGTCGAGCATCAGATTCTCGCGCACATGAAAACAAACAACTTCGCCAATCACAAGCGACGCAGGCACATCGCCTAGTTCGATGATCGTCTTGAGTTTGCACTCAAGGTGAATGGGGCTTTCTGAGATGCGCGGGGCCGAGACGATCTCGCTAGGCACCGAAGTCAAACCCGTCACATCAAACTCGCTCATGTCAGGCGGATAACTGCCGCTTGCCATGTTCATCGATTGGCTCAAGTGCTCGTCGACGATGTTGATGACAAAGTCGCGCGAGGTCTCGATGTTTCTGATAGTGTCTTTTTTCTGATCACCCCTTCGAATCACGCTGAAGGCGATCGTAGGCGGAGCGGGCGTGACACCCATGAAAAAACAAAAGGGCGCCGCATTGGGCACCCCGTTTTTATTCACTGTCGAGACGAATGCGATGGGACGCGGAACGATCACACTCGTTAAGAGTTGATAAGCGTCCCGCGTCTCAAGCGTTTGAGGAAGAATTTTGCGCATTCTTTCATTGTGTCACATTAATAGCGGTTATCAAGCTTTCCGCCCTGAAAGTGGAAGGGGCGGCGAGGTTCAGCATCGTCTTCTTCGACCTCTGCCTTTTTCTTATCTGAACTTACGGTGCGCTCGCTTTTCGTATCGCCTTTTTCTTTTCCTTCACCGCCGAAAGCCATTGGATTTACCACTGAGAGCACAACCATCATTAGAGTCACCAGTGAAAACTTTTTCATTTAAGACCTCCTTGTAAGTTTCATTGGCGTCCTTGATCCGTGGACGCCGTTCTTGACTCTAGGGTAGTGCAGCCCGTGTTCCAGCGCAGAAAGAGCGCTTGATGGCTCGGCAAAAAAAGACAAGTACTTAATATCAAAGGATTTAGAACAGGGTGCTTGGCTGGTGCGAAAATACCCTAAGTGGTTTAGTCGGTGACAAACTGTCTACAAAAACCAGGGTCAGAGTTGCGCCGGGGGGCTATGAGTATTTCTTTCCCTGAGAACAAAGCCAAGCTCGCCCAGTCGTGCCCAATAACGGTGCAAAGAGGAGCTTAACCAAACAAGAAAGGTTTGCTTTTGATGAATCAAACCCCGCGCGGCAAAAGCAATGCATCACATTTTGAGTTTTTCTCAGCATTAAACTCAAGCACGAGTTCGCCGTTAAATGGCGTTGCTGGCTCACCGCCATTAATTCTTGCTC
This sequence comes from Bdellovibrionota bacterium, assembly GCA_040754655.1. GTDB lineage: Bacteria > Bdellovibrionota > UBA1018 > UBA1018 > UBA923 > JBFMCE01. The sequence continues at coordinate 24,542 of JBFMCE010000033.1, forward strand.
TGATGGCGGCGGCCTTTGCTTTTGAGTTCGCATATCCAAGAGCGGTGCGAATGTGTGCATTCAACTCGTGGGCCGCTTCATGAGTGCCAGTTCCATTTCTAAAGTGAGTGGTAACAAGCCGTTCTACAAGCTGAGCGCGAGCCTCGGGGTCGATTGAAAGTTCTCTGGCTCCAGTGATTTCTTTAATGTGTGGTTGAATCGATTCCAGGGTGCGATCGATTTGGCGTTCGACGATTTGCCGAAACTCATCTTTGGTCAGCGGGCCTACGAAGACAACCTTTAAGAAAAGGTCAGTAAGGTCCTTGCCTAAGACTTGTTGTACAGCGAGCCTGAGAGCAGCAGGGTTTTCATTGATTTTTTTTGAAATTTCTTCAAGTGAATTTCCAAACCCTAGAGTACTTAAATTAATGCCACCAGCCTCTAGCGCATATTTTGTTTCTTCCCCCAAGGTGACGAAAAAGTCAGCTTCCCTTGTATCTACCTTGTGCAACACCACCGAGGGATTTCTACTCTCGGCTTTGGGTTGGGCTGGTTCGCCAATAGCAACTGGTTCTGGCTGGATTTGGATTTCAAATTCATTACGCAAAAGATTTGCAACGTATTGGCGCACCATGGGATTTGCGAGCTCAATATTCTTCAGCGCAAATACTGCATTAGGGTGCTGAGTTAACAAGACAGCCATGGTTTGCTTAAAGTTCTGAGCTCGCTGAACCATGTATTCTTGGCTTTCACTGAACCCGTAAGCTGAAAGGTTAATCTCGATATATTGAGCTCTTTTGGTGATTGCACGCGCTTCGCCGGCGGCAAGTTTGCCAACGCTGTCGGCGCCCGTTACTAAAATTCGAACCCCTGACTTTGAGGGGTCTGCTGTGCCGCCATCCTTTTGAATCAGAAGGCTATTTAGCGCTTTGACTACGGGTCTTTGCCCATAGCCGATCACTTCTTGTTCAATGACCGCCATCTCTTCAAAAACATCGAGTTGTTGTTGCTGAGCCAATACAGAAAAAGAACCAAAAGTGAAAACCATCAAAGAAACAGTGAGGAAATGGCGCATTGAAAAGAACCCCTCTTAAATTTTATTGACGCAATGCATACCAATTAAAGCATTAGAAATCAATGGTTTTGTAGGGAAAATGGGCCTTCACTTGCGCGAAACTTGCGGTAAATTATGCTATGAATGCGTCGCATGAAAAAAGAGAGCAGACCTCGGGTTGTAGTGGTCGTAGACGGCTATTCTTCTGGCGGACTTTATCCTGACGATTTGAGGGCTCAAGGCGTGTCATGCGTCCATGTTGAAAGCGGCGCGTATATTCCACCTGCTTTATTTAAGACCTTTGACCAAGAGAAATATCTAAAAACTTTCGCGGCTTACGAGGCGAGAAATCTGCAGGACCTAGTTTCATCGCTGAAACGAGAGTACGAAGTCTTGGGCGTCGTTTCAGGCACTGAAACGGGCGTTGAACTCACTGACCGCCTGGCAAATGCATTCGGTTTACCTGGCAACCCGATAGAAACGAGCGCTCTCAAGCGAGACAAGGCCAAGATGGTCTCAGCCTTGGCTTCAAAGGGATTGCGCTGCATCCAAAGTTTGAGCACCAAGAGCGCCGATGAGGCCCTGGCATGGGTTCGTGGTCAAACTCAGTTTCCGGTGATCGTCAAGCCTTTGAAAAGCGCTGGCACGGATGGGGTTGAGGTTTGCGCAGATGAGAGCGCTTTGCGAAACGCTTTCAAAACGAAGCTTGGTAAGCTCGATGCGTTCAAGAACGCCAATGACAGTCTCTTGGTGCAAGAGTTGATCGTCGGCGCTGAATATATTGTCGACACCGTTTCAATCGAGGGGCTTCATTACTTGAACTCGGTCTGGAAGTATCGAAAGGCTCGTCATGGCGCTCATGTGCTCTATGAGGTTGAAGAGCTTTTAGAGTACAGCGCGCCAGAAGTGCCGTTGATTTTTGAGTACCTCAAAAAAGTTCTAGACGCGCTTGAACTGCAGTTTGGACCGGGCCATAGCGAGCTTTTCATCGACGAGAGGGGGCCCGTGCTGGTTGAAACGGGCGCAAGGCCCAACGGCGTGGGTGGCCCTCGTTTGAGCAAAAGAGCCGTAGGATTGAGTCAGATTGATTTGACGGTTGAAGCTATTTTAAGGCCTGACGAGTTCAGGAAACGAATAGGGACCCGGTACGAAGTTTCAGAGTTTTGCTTGCGCGCTTATTTCATTTCAGAAGCCGACGGCGTGCTCAAGCAGATCAAAAACCTTGATCGAATCGAGGCGCTGCCTTCTTTTGCGCGCATGGACCTCGAAGTTGAAACAGGAGGCGCGCTTCAGAAAACGACGGATCTTTTCTCAAGCCCCGGGTCGTTGGATTTCTTCCACAAAGACCGTGCGCAGCTTTGGAAAGATTATGAGGCGTTCCAAAAAATTGAAACGGACGGAGTATTTATTGTTTGAGGGGCCTTGCCTGAGTTCAAATCCCAGTAAATGCAGGGCAGGCGACAAAGCGAATGCGAGGATTTCAGCTTTGGCAAAATGGCTTCTAATAATTGAAAAGATCGACGCCTACCCAATCGATCGCGGTGGCTCTGGCGCGTTTTTCGTCGAATCGATTCCGCAAGCCGCGAGCGGCGGCCAGCCTCACGCGTTCAAAAGGCGCAGACTCTTTCACGACAGCGTATTCAAGCAGTGCCGCGCTTCGTTTTCCCAAGAGGTCAAACAAACGCGCGCGATAGAGCCTGCCTAGACTTAGCCTGTGAGCTTGGGCTTGCATCCTGATCGGAGAAGTTTCCTCCGAAGGTTTTTCATTCAGGTCAGGGTCTTTCAGGGCCAGATCGAGAGTTTTGAGAAGAGCTTCCACCGTCGTAGGCTCGAGGCTCTTATGCCGAAGGTGGTGCCAAACTCCGTAATAAAGCCCTGCCCAGTAACCTCGAAGCGAGCTCTCTGTAGATTGCGCCTTTTCGCCCACAAGTTTTGCGTATTCCTCTAAAAAAGCCGTTCGTTTCTGCGGATTTCCTGTGAGCGCCGGGCTTGAGGCTTGTCGCAAAAGCGATCGCAAGGCCCAGCCCGTCTTTCCGAGCTCGTTCTCAAAACCAACGTTGATCACAGTCGGCATGACCTTGGGAGGGGCGGATGAGCGCAGGTCGCTCCATCGGTATTCGTAATACCTATTTTCATTCGGAGCTCGTTCATCGGTGCCTGCCGCGACCCAGAGACGCCGGTGGTTGGCGTCAAAGATCACCGACTGGATGTTATCAAGTTTTGCGATGGTGCCGCCGGCGACCCGGTGGTGTTGGCCTAAAAGCGCAGTCATGCGTTCAGCCGTTGCCCATCCCGAAGCGTGGCCCTTTTTAGCGTATTGCGAAAGTGTTTCCGCGCGTTCAAACGAATCAAGCCACGATCCTGGGGTGTAAAAAACTTGATCCTTTGAGAGTGCTGGCGAAGAGACGTGATTGGTTTGATAGAAAAAAGGTTCGGAAGAGCGTCGAATGGCGATTTCATGGGCTGAAGTTTCTACCACGGCGCGATCAAGGCCCTGAGAAAGCACATAAGCCCACCCACCGGCCCTCGGAAAGCTTCGAATGATTGCAATCGCATCGTCGATGGTGCGCGCGCTTCGGATGACTTCGGCGCTGATCACCGGAACTGGCGTGCCTGATGCTTGAGTGTCTGAAAGAGTAAGTTGATGAACAGCAAGAGTGAGCCCGGCTTCATTGAATGCCGTAATGCCTAGCGCATGCACTCCAAGCGCTGTTACTGAGACGTGAGCCAACCCTTCCTTCGGAATGGAATGAACGATGACCGGTTTGCGATCCCAATATCCCACGCCTTCATAATCGAGGTTGCGGCCATGAAATGCGGAGACCGAGCCCGAGTTCCAAATGATTGAGGTGCAACCCAAAGACTGCGGCAACACCGGGCTCTGCTCAGACTCGTAAAAAAGAGAAACCGCGCGCAGCGCCGTGTCGGGTAAAACAAGCGCATTGAAGACCAGCTCTTCGCTTACTCTGAGCGCCTTGGCGAATTCCCGATAGGCGTCTTCGTACTTCTCGGGCAAGTGTTCAATCATGGGACGGCCAATAAATGCCCAGTTTGCACTCGCAACGAGTTTTCGCAGCACGCTTGATTTCGAGAGAAGAGGGCTTTGTTCAAGTTGATGCTCGATTCTTTTTCCCATGAATTCAAGAGTCGTTTTTACGTCGGGTTGGCGCGCCGCGATTTGCCCATGAGACCTTGCGATTTCTTCGATGCTGCCCTCAAGGTGCATGACGGGCACCGGGAATCGGGTGTTGTACCAAGAGGCTTGTGCCGGGGTAGAGGGGCGCCGTTCTTGGGCGTGGCTTACCCCTGCCAGAGCGTATAAGAGGAGGAGGGGCAATAAAATTAGTTTAAGCATCTGTTTTGTAAGCATTTTTTCTAAAGAAAGTCTTCCCTGTTTTGGCACTTTAGGCTTACCTGTGGATATTGTAAAATAAGCTTTGAGGGGTTTGTCAGGGATGTCTTCTCAAAGGGCTGTTTTCTTGTGTGTTTTCAATCTTTTTTTTCTTTCGATTCCATTCGCAGGTTTTAGCCGGCAGGCTGCCGCAGTAGACCCCGGAATCGGACAAATCCTTTCCATTCATAAGCGTTATTCTTCTGGGCTCAAAGTGCGGCTTAACCGGCAAGATGCTTATCCGAAAGATCGCATTGCCGAGGGTTCGGTTCTTCAGACCTTTGCGGGTCAAGTAGCCGTGATCTTGATGAATGATGGAACCGAACTTACCGTGGGGCCTAGCACCCGAGTGCGTTTTTCAGACTGGAACAGGCGAGTGCAAGGTCTTTTGCGTCGAACCTTGTACTTTGACAACGGGGTGGTGAGGCTTAAAGTTCGAAAGGCCTATTCCATTGAAGAACCCTTTTTGGTGGTTCACAAGCTGGGAGCGGTAGCCGTTCGTGGGACTGAGTTCATCTTGGAGGCGGGGCCAGGCGGAAGGCTTGAGAGCGCAAGGCACCTTTCAACTGCGGAACTTTTAGAACGTCGCGATGAAATCGAACTGCATACCCTTGCAGGTGAAGTTGATTTTGCACGCTCTTTTGCGGAGCTTGAGCAGGCTGAGAATAGGGTAAGGGTTTTCGCTGGCCAGACTTCGTTGTTGAGAAAAGAAATGACAAAGCCTCAACAACCGCACCCCTTTGATCTTCAATCTTATAAGACCTATCTAAGCCATGCTTTTCATGAGCCAGAGGTGACCGTCTCAAAAGCGGCAACCAATGCCCCTCGCGCAGGTTTGGTGCTCAATGTCGAAAACTCAAGTGTGCTTTACTATCAAGAGGTGCCACTGCCGGGCCAAGGTCGTCGCCGTGGTTTGGCCAGTGATCAAGCTGAAACCCTGGGTTCAGAGCTTCAGCGTTTGGCGCCTCCGCAAAGCCGAAGAGGAAAATTTTTAGATTCTTCATCGCAACCTCGGAAGAAGAAGTCTGAGCGTTTGCGAAACCGTGGGATGCGGTACAATACCGGATATCCCGATGCCTTTTCCGGAGGAGATGGTTGACGATGACGACTTGGACAAGGATTTCCAAGCTGAGCAAACAAGTAAGCGCGTGCCCTCAATGCGGCGAAGATTGGTCGGTTCTTCAAAAAACGTATTCACAAGATTGCGAGTTTTGCCCACGATGCGGAAGCCCCGTGTCTGATTGCAGTATTGATCCGTTTAGAACAAGAAACCCATTTACAAAGGCCAGTGCGACTCAAGTCAACCGACGCGCAAAGTTCGTGGTGCGCGCAGGCGTTTTTGGCCTGGGGACGGTCGGACTGGTGACCGGGAGCGTGCTTTGTTACGGCGGGTGGGTTGATCCGGGTGAGATGGATTTGGTGCAAGTTTGGATTTCTCGCGTAGGCGGACCCTTCTTGCTTCTTCAAGGCTTGGTCTATGTCTGGCTGCCCTTTCGCCAGCCGGTTGCAGCTCAGGTGATTCCACTTCAGAGCAGGCGTCGCGCGGGGTGAGAGGTCTAACAAATTAGCGAGAGACGTCGTAATAAGTTTCAGAGCTTCCGCGTAAACTACGGGTGAGATCAAAGTACCGACAAAAGCTGTTTTTAAGCTCGTTTTTTGAGAACGATGTCTTCCAAGCGAGTAACCCGTTCGGCAAGATCCTGAGTTTCAATAAGCGACTTACGTAGGATGTCCCGCATTAACTGTTGATACTTCAGGCCTTTTTTTGTCGCTTCTTTCTTGTATGCTCGGATCAGGCTCGCATCCAAGAAGATCGTCGTACGAATTTTAGGATCTTGCGCTTGCGCATATTCCTCATCAGTCATTTCAACTGCGCCATATTGAAAATCACCATCTTTTAAAGCTTTCTTTTTGTTTTCAGCTTTCGCCTTCATATTCTTCCCAAGTCTCAATCAAAAGATCTCTGTTTTTCACAACTACTTCAGATAGTTGAGTCAAAGTCGGTTTGGAAAATCCGTGAACCGCAAGGCACTTTCCAGTTTGAATATCAAACTTTGCTTCTGCTCCAGCCGCCAGTACATGCACATGAGCAGGTCGATGGTCTTGTGGGTAAATCACGAACTTAAATCGACCGAATCGGAGCACAACTGGAATGTATATTATATATTAACTTTATATACACCTGTCAATAACAAAATAGCATATTGAAATAATTGAGAATATTTGGCTCGTCTTTTTGAGTGAGCGGTTTACAAGAAGGTAAGAACCCAGTGATTGAATCTAATTCGCACCTGAAAACTCAGTTTTGAAATTTGAGTGGAAGAGTGACGGTAAAGCATGAGCCTTGGTTGGGTTCGCTTTCGACTCGGATTTCCCCACCGTGCTGTTCGACGATATTTTTGGTGATGTAAAGTCCAAGGCCAAGCCCCGCAATATGATTCGAGATCGACACGCGTTCAAATTGCTTGAAAATCTTGGAATGATTCTCTTTAGAGATGCCTAGGCCATGGTCTCGAACCGAAATCAGGGCGGCGCCATCCTGTCCGGTCAATCTGATCTCAATGGGCTTTCCGGTGCCATACTTGATCGCGTTTGAAAGCAGGTTCGTGACCACCTGTTCAATTCTAAAGCGATCCCAATGACCAACAAGGTCAACTCCATTTTCAAGCCATATTGAGCATCCGGCCGATTCTGCCTGAAGTTGATACCTCGCGACGACTTCTTCAACAAGCTCGGAAAAATTTACGTTCTCTGGTCGAAGTGTGAGTTTACCCATTTGGATTCGAGAGTGATCCAGCATGTCTTCAACGAGCCGCAAGAGGCGCCGCACTTGAGAGTCGGTCTGATTGACTAGGTTAGAAACCTTGTCAGGGGACAAAAGCGCGGTGTTGCCCGCTTTGATTGCTCGCTGGGCGAGCTGAGTCTGTAGAGTAAGGGATGTCAGGGGCGTTTTCAGCTCGTGTCCGCAGACAGAGATGAAAGCTTCTTTCGCCTCGAGAGCGTCTTTAAGCTGGGTTCGGATTTTTTGGAGGGCTGCGATGTTTTCAGCGCGTTCGTCAACGACTTGTTCAAGCAGGGCTCTTTTTTCGGCGATCTCTCGCATCTCCTGAATGCTCTGGCGACACCCAAGGGCTATGAAAATATCTTCGAAGATCACCCAGCTTGAATGTTCGATCCAACGAAACGGGCTAGGCGACAGGATGCCATAGACGGACTGCGGCCAATAGACGCCACGGAAAAAGTGATCAAGGGCGACAACCGTTGACGCCGAAATCAAAACACGCCAGTCGCGATAGAACGCCAAGAAAGCAAGTGACCCAAAAACATGGAAGTGCGTTTCGATTCTTCCACCTGTCAAATGAATGAGAAGCGCGGAATCAAGCATTTGAGCAATGGCGATCACATGCCTTGTCACCGTTCGGCCAGGAAGAAGAAGGGCAAGGGCGATTGGCAAACTCAAGATGAGTCCGCCTAAGAATACGGCGGCGAGAACATGAACGTGAATCGAACCCTGATCACCTGACCAGGTCTTTGGAGAGATCGCAAGCGCCGCGACAATGCCGGCGATATATTGAATCCCCATGAGAACGGCGAACATTCTGTCGGTTCGTCGGTAAATCGCGTCTTGGTGTTGCTGAAAAAGCTCCTCTGCGCGTGCCGTCATCTTCTCAGCGCCACTTTTTCATGAGTTTTGAAGAGCGAGCAGCCAAACACCTTCGATTGCTGGATAGGGGCGCCACCTGAGTTTACGAATTGAATGGCTGCCGTTAGCCCGGGATTGTCGCCCATATGACCGCGAGAAATCGTGATTCCGCCGCTAAAACCAAGGCCTCCCTCTCCATCGAACGCAAGAAGATGACCCGAAGTCAATGCGCCGAAGTGTTTCGCCTCTCTTCCCTCAGGGTCAAGAATCGGAATCACGCCGGGAATCTCTGCTGCTTTGCTCCAGAGCGGCCCTTTTGTTTCGTTTTCCGTCCAGCCCTTGGGCTGAACAAACATCGCGTAAACATGAGCTTTGCGGTTTGTCTGCGCCATGAGCGCATCAAGTTGCCCGACGGTTGCGCGGCTGCAAGGGCACTTTGGATGAAGAAATAAAACTAGAATAGGTTTATGGTCGAGAGGTCGTTTAAGAGCGCTAGCCGATGGCCAAGCTCCTAGTCTTTTCCCCACTTTTCCTGACATATTGGCGTAGTCACCGAGTGCTTTCAGTCCGCCTGCAATTGCACCCGCCCATATCATTATCACCAAAGCCAAGAGAGCTGTTTTTTTCTTCTTCTTCTTCTTCATTTGATGAGAGTCTTGATAGCACAGAAAAGAGAGGTCTTTCTACTTGTGGAATGCCTATAAAAGCTTATCCTTTTGCTTGCCCGCTGACTTACCGAGCATCCAATGGAAGTGAAACCGTGAATGTGGTGCCAGCTTCGGAACTGCTCGCCCATGTGACCTGGCCGCCGTGGGCCTCGACTATTCCCTTGACCAGCGTGAGCCCGATACCCCATCCCTTCTGCCCACTGTGTTCTGCCTGATCTCCGCGCTGAAAGGGTTGAAACAGGTGGTCTTGATTCGCGCCTCGAATAGGATTTCCCTCGTTATGAACGGTAAGCTTTAAGCTTCCTCGCTCGTGGACAAGCTGAACGGAAACAGGCCGTCTCGGGCTTCCATACTTGATTGCGTTTGTGACGAGGTTCTCCATCACCCGGCGAATACCGCGTCTGCACCAGAAACCTGAAATGGATTCGCGCGCTTCAAATTCAATCGGATGGTTGCTCACGACCTTCAATTCTTCGACCACATCCTTGGCAAGCGAAACCATGTCGAAACTCTCGATATGAAGCGGAAGCTTCTGTCCGGCCTGAATGCGGTTGGCATCCAACATGTCCTCGATCATGGTGTCCGCTCGGTTTAGGCTATCCTCGATTCGGACAAGCGACCGCTCTCGGTCATCTACGCGATCAATATACCTCCTCAGAATTTGAGCGCTCGTTTTGGCAGCCGTGATAGGGCCCCGAAGATCATGGGTCAGGGCTGCGACGAAGCGGTCTCGTAGCTCGCGCTCCTGGTGAAGAAGATCATTGTCCCTCTGGATTTGCGAATACAGCCTTGCATGATCCACGGCAATCGCGATTCGATCAGCGATGAGTTGAAGAAGGGTCTTGTCTTCTTCATGGAACTCCCGGAATTGGAGAGTCGCCACGTGGATTACGCCAATGGCGCGGTTTTCAATCCGAAGGGGCGCACCCAAAAAAGATTTCAATCCCCTGTTCTTCAACGAAGGGCTGAGCACTTCGATCTGGGCTAGGTCAGGCACGATCACCGCGGTCTTCGATTGAACGACTTTTCCAATGACGCCGCCGCCGACAGGAATTCGCACTTGGTCGTCGACATCCTCGCCTCGTCCGCTCGTTGCTCGAACGACAAGACTCTTTCCATTGTCGACGGCCAAATGGATAGCGGCCGAGTCGGCATGAAAGACTTGTTTTACCAATGAGAGAAGATCGTGAAGGAGTTGATTTTGATCAGGAGTCCGAACCAAGGCTACTTCCATGACCATTTGAAGATCTTGAAGCCTTTTTGCGGCCAGTTCCGCCTCTGCCTTGGCTACGCTGTCTAAGTATGACTTCACTTGCGTAAACTCATGAGCCGCTTCCATGATGCTGCGATCAAACATCAAGCGGATGGTCTTGCGTTCAAACTCGGGGAGCGGGCCGCTCTCAATGAGGTGATCAAGCACAACCTCCCGAAGAGTCGTGTACTCATGGATCACTTGCTCGATAGTGTAGCCCGTATACATTGCCCGCTCGTGCGCATGTTCACGGGAAACTTCGTGGGCTAGCCGCTTGGAGACAAGCTGTGGCGCCTGCGGAGTCAAGGAATCGGTCAGGCGCGCGAGAAACTTCGGTATCGAGTTACGAAGGGCCAAGTGACTCATTGGGGAGGCGATCTGCAGCTCTTTTCGAACAGTTTGTTCCCATTGCAGCATGATTTCTTCTTGCTGTTGGCGCAGCCGCTCCGAAATGTCGGGTGTTTTTGATTGTGCAGTATCCACCGAAGTGCCCATTTCATGCAAGAAATGCACTTCGCGTTCCCGAAACCAATCCTTGATCCTGCGTAACAACGACCAAAGCCGGCAATCTGGCTCTTTTTTGAGGATTGCTTTATTTTTCTAAGTAACTCGACGCCCAATCTTGCAGGTTGCATTAACTCTTGGATTTAGAAGAAAAGGGCTGCGTAAAACCGTCCCCCTGCTTGCAAGGAGTGTCATCTTGATAAACGGCGATAGGATTCCACAGTCCGACAAAGTCAAAATTCTTTCTGTGGACGACCACCCAGCGAATCTCCTCGCTTTGGAGGCCGTGCTTTCCAATCCTCTTTATAAAATCGTTGGGGCAGCCTCAGGCAGAGAAGCGCTTAAGGCCCTCATGCGAGATGAATTTGCTTTGATCCTCCTTGATGTTCAGATGCCAGAAATGGATGGCTTCGAAACAGCGACCCGCATTCGACAGGACTCTCGATTTCGGCACTTGCCAATCATTTTCATAACCGCAGTCTACTCGGAGACGCAGTTTGTAATGAAGGGCTATGAAACAGGCGCTGTGGACTACATCATCAAGCCTTTTGAACCCGCGATCTTGAAGTCCAAAGTATCGGTTTTTGCCGATTTGTACTGTTACCGCCGGGAACTGCTGCGGAGAGCGGAAGCCCTCCACTTCGCAGAGTTGGAACGTGCCAGGCAAGCTGAACTCCTCCGGCGGGAGCAAGAGGAAAGGCAAAGAGCCGAAGAGTCAAAGCGTTACTTTGAGGACCTTGTTAATCGTCTCGATCATTCAATCGTTTGGGAAGCAGAGATTACGCGCTCTTCAATTTTATTTCGTTTCGTTAGTCGTCGATCAGAAATGCTTTTAGGGTATCCGCAGCAGCAGTGGTTTGAGGAAGAGGACTTCCTCCTCAAGCATACTCATCCCGAGGATCGTGAAAAATTTCGAGGTCTTTTGAACAAGTCACATTCACAGGGCACTGACGAACGGTGTGAACACCGGATGGTGGCGAAGGACGGGAGAGTGTATTGGTTTCACACGGGTATTCAGGCAGAGAAAGCAACCCTTGAAGGACTCGTTGTTCTTCGGGGTTTGAGCGTGGAAATTAGCGATCTCATGGCGGTGCGTACTTCTGCCGCTTAAAGTTGGCGGCTTGGGGAGCCTTGGCGATCTGGAAGGAAATTTGCACTTCGCATCTTTAGATGTTCAATGCCTTGCGGGACTTCTTTACTCAAGAAGGCTTCATGCCGCGTAACCACAGCTACCTGGCTAAGCCTAGCCTGGTTTGGGCGCTCTGGAATCCGGATTATTGAGTATTGTCCTGCGTCAAGGTTCTCACCGCCGTCGCTTCCGTCGGCACTGAATCAGCGCAGCAAAGTGAAGCCCGTCAAATCAAGATTGACGAGTCGACTTTCGATTTGATTGCAAGGGAAAGCACTCTTCGACTCAGCTCCCATGGTTGAAGAGGTCGTCCATCGTTTTCGAGACGAGTGCAAAATCGCAGGTTGCGAGATCAGATCAGAAATTGAGCCTCAGATCGTGGGTTTCTTTGATCACTTCCCGAAGGTGGTGATGCGTGGGATCCGCGATCGTGGACCGGGAATTCCCAAGGATGCCCAGTCACGGATATTTGAGCGTTTTGAGCGCGTGGTTCCGGTCTCTGGAATTAGTGGGCTGGGGCGAGGCGCGCTCTTTAGCGTCGCACTTCCGCTTGCCGGCGAAGCGGAAGGTGACAAGGATGTCGCGGCCTAATCAAAGTGCATAAAGAGGCAAGGGCCAGTTCTTTTTATTTTTTACAGCGAGCTTTTGTACGAGCGACCCGGGACATAGGTAAGAAAATTGGTCGGGCCGACTGGGCTCGTAAGAGACAAAATCGTAACGTATCAAAAACACTGACTCATTCAATAAAACCAATGGGTTGCTCGCCAACGACTAACTGAACGAAACTGAATCAAAATGCATCAAAAAGCATATGAGATAGGCCTGCTGTCCCCCCGTTGTCCCCCATGAGCCAGGACGGCCTGCGGAGTGAAAATGTTCGGGCCATTCAAATCCGATCCAAGTCAGCTTGCAAAGATCTCTTTCAAAAAGGAGATCTGTTCATGCGTCCTATCGATATCAGCGGATTGGTAAAAGGAATCACTGCCATCATTTTATTGGCTATTGCCATTGGACAATATGATCGAGCTCAAAGTTTCGCAACGAAAGAAGCCATTAAAGCTTTTAAACCATGGCGCGGTCCAAATAAGATTTTCCCGACTGGGAACAACATCACCAACAAAGGCAGGGGCAAATGAAAACTTTAATCAATATGAAACTCATGCCAGATGTAATCAACTCGATCTTTGGCATCAAACCTAACCCATCGTCGATCAGAATCTGCTGTATCAGAATCTTGGTCTGAATAAGACCAACCACATCCATCTTTGTCACATTCTCTATTGAGGGGCTCGCCTACCAGTGACCGGACTTCTGCACTAGACATTCCATACGTAATCTTTGCGAAGCCAGCCTCCGAAAAGTCTTTAGCCCAAATCGTTCCAGTCATCGGCGTCATGATGGTTCTCCAAAATGCATTTTCCCAGTCGTAACGATATCTCACCTTGTTCATGATCAACATAATTCCGAAGAAAGCAATGAGACTTAGAATGACTTGAAAGCTGCGTTTCATTCTTCACTATCCTTTCACTTCAAGGTTGTTGAAGACTTCTCGATCGCGTTTTGTTCGAATGTAAGGTTTTCCAGTGCTTGGAAATACGGGCCGTGCATTTGCAATTTCACCATTGCAAGTCATACTGAGAGCAACATCGGGCTTCACCCAGCCCACGTTTGTCACATGATATTTCGTAGTTCTCTTTTTCTTATTTCTTTGAACATCATCGATAAACTTAATAGGAACAGCCCAATTTTCAGATTTGTTGTACTTAATCCCTTTTTTTGTAAATTCTTCGTCAGTTACCGGTTTTCTTTTAACTTTAGAAGTTCTTATCCCTTCGCCGTCATCAAATATCTCGATTGTCGATGCGTCATAAACCTTCCACCAAGACTTATGACCCTCGATAGGCTTTCCATCTAATCGACGGAATCCGTCTACATCCACATTCTGCGGAGATCTTGTCCTCGGAGGAAGAATATAGGCGGTTGCGATCCCTTCCTCGCCTTGGACTATCCAAAGAAGTTTTGAGGAATAATTGATGATCCTCCCTTTAAAACCAAGTTTCTTCCAGATCTTTCTTAAGATTTGATATGAATCCATTTTGGACCGCCTACGACTTGAACATTTTTATCGATAGTGGTATTCTAAAACCAATATGAAAGCTCGTCAACTATTCTGGCAAAAATCCCGTCTTCAAGACAGATACGTTGTCGAGCTCAATATTCACGAGGTCGGAGATCCGGTAAGGTATCCTGATGGAGTTAAGTACGGGCTAGCTTGTGTAGATCTCGTTACACGGAAAAGGATTCTTATGGATAATCACCATCCGAAAGGACCTCACGTTCATCTGGATAACATCGAAGTTCCGTACTCGTTTCAGGATGTCCCGACACTGATAAACGATTTCAAACGATTAGTCTTGGAACATTTGGAGGTAAAACTATGAAAACCTTGGTTGTATCCCTTAAAAGCTCTGGAGAGGTCCTTAAGGGCTTTGAGAGTGCTTTAAAAAAAGCGCGTTCAGGTCGAATAAAAAAACCACACTATGAAATTTCTTTTGATA
>JBFMCE010000034.1:0-38138 GCA_040754655.1 Bdellovibrionota bacterium
TCTCGAGATGCTTGGTTCGCAGGTTATTCGCAGGGTTTAGTTGCGGTTTCTTGGGCTGGATTTGACGAACTGAAAGTGCCGACAGAAGAAGACGAAGAATCTATCCGTAGTTTTAAATCGCCTGCTCTGCTCACAGGGGCCGGTGCGGCATTACCGATTTGGGGGAAATTCTTCGTTCAAGCAAGACCTTCGAAACTTGAAGACCCTGAACGTGACCTAGAATCATCGTTTGTCCGCGAAAAGATCGATCGTAGAACGGGCCTTAAGGCAAAGGCTACTTGCCCCGAAGACGCCGTTTATGAAGAGATTTTCTTGCCTGATACGGCTCCTTCGGCGGAATGCAATATTCATTGATAGCAGGAATACGTGGTACTACGGCAGAAACGCCTATCTTCAGGGGGATGGCGGTTTCACCGCATCTTTTGCAAGACCTTCCGCCACCTTCCTGGCCGCCAGATCTAAAATTTTTTTCCTCTCTGTCGGATAGTCCTTCAGCGTAAACCAGTCACCTTGAGCCTTTACGTCCCAAACGATGGCGTCCTCAAGTCTCAGTAAGTCGGGTGCGCTCAGCCGCCGGTAATTTGCCTCTGCAAAATTCGACAAGATATGCGCCCCTTGCGTCTGATCTACCGCACTATGGGCGACTTCAACAATAGCATCCACGGCGGGACTCACTGCCGGCTGGAAAGCCCACTGAATTTCATCGTGATATTTAAGCAAAACAGAACTTAAAACCAGGGCTGCCACTTCAGGTTTTCTTCTCACGGCTTGATAGAGCCGCAGAACTCCTTCTCGCGTCCTTGCTAAGGCTTTTATTCCCACTGCAGAAGCCTTCTGCGCCAACAAACTCAACTGACCTGGCTCAGACTTGGCTACCAATACCGCGAGCGGAGCCTTCAATTCCTTTAAAACTTCATTGCGAACCGCCGGTCCAAAAAATCGATAGTCTCCACTGGCAAGCACCGAATCTTCTGCAAGAGAAAGGTCAGTAAAGATCTTGGTTCGTAAAATTCGGTATGCCTTTCGCTGAGCTTTCTCAGGCATTGCAAGCACCAAGGCAAAAGCTTCGCTGTGCAGCAGCGGCGGCAGCGCGGGCAAAATGCCCTCTAGAACTTTGAAGCGCTCTGAAGCAGCGATATCTTGCAGATTGCTTGCAACCTTTTCAATATCTTCGACCTGGCTTCCTATCTTGGTTGACTTCGACTCTTGTCGCAATAATCCGAATCGATCGGCACCCATATTTTCTGTGACGGCTAATGCAATCTCGATTCGAGTAACAGCCATGTTTTCTGAAAAGTAGCGGTCAATCTCTACTCGATACGGATCAAACGACTGATCCGAGTATGAAATTTCATCTTTCGCCAGCCGTTGGATGAGTTCTTCGACGACAGGATATCGAAATTTTCCTCTATATTTATGAAGTGTCTCAAGAGCGTGGATACGAATCTCACCCGGACCCCTTGCAAGTCCAGGCTTAAGTGCTACCGCAGTACGGTAAGGACTGTGCGGCGGTAGTAGAGCAACCGAACATTTGGAAGCGGAACTCTCGTCTGCCCCGAACGCTGGGGCGCTGATAACAAGAATCAATAGGTTTAAGACGTCCCCAAGTCTTCTCATGGGACGCATTCGTACACTTTGAGACACTGCGTGTCAATCTGAGTGCAACGCTCTCCTTTGTCATGCTTTCAATGTATAGGGAAAAACGATTTTTTCTCTCAGGCTAACGGGCCCCATCACGTGAACATCATTCCCCAAAAGCTGCTTGAATCGGGTTTGCGGAACATTCAACTTGTCAGTGAAAAAGCGAAACTCAAATTCTTCTGCCGAACCCGTCGCAAGATAAGGATAAAGCTCGTCAAATGATGGCAATTTGCGTGCAAGAACATCAAAGACAATCGTGCGACCCGGCTCTCTTTTCAAGAAGATCACGACTCTAAGCTCTTCAATAAAGTAAATATGTTCTCGCAAAGAATACAAGGCATGAAACATTAAAAGCTTTGGATTCGAGTTCGAAAACGCATCCGAAATGGGCTCTCTCTCACAGGCAAGCTCGTAGAGCAGCTTTAGGGTTTGATCTCGACGATCAACGACGATCTCACGTTTTCGCAACCCGGCTCGAGGTCTCGTTGCCGGTAGTTTTGTCACTTCGGCGTAATCATTGACTGGCCGGAAACCACACTTTTGATAAAAAGGAATAGCTTCGACATCAGAGAAAAGAAATACGAACTCATGCTCTTGAAAGGCCCAGTCTAGCGCGACTTCAGTAAGCCTGCGGTTGAGTCCTCTCCTTCGGTATTCCGGCAAAGTGCCCACTCCAGAAACCTGAGCAACTTTGGTTTTTCGCCCGTTCACAATAGCTGGCATCGTATAGATGCACGCGCTTGAGACGATCTTTTCACCTTCAAAGTAGGTGAACGGAATGTAATCGTCATCCCAGAAGCCCGCGGCCTGCCACTTTGTGAAATCAAGATTGTGGATCGTAACAATGAACTCTTGAAAAGCTTTGCGGGCTTTGAGGTCATTCCAATACTGTGTGCGAAGTTGCGGCTCAACAGAGTTCATAAACCACTGAATTAGCGGACCTCTCAGTTCAGTGCAATGGCCAATAGGTGTCAAATTGACATCATCGCCTAAAACTTCTACAGGATCGCACAAAAGTGCGATTGACTAAGTGCTTGAAATCAGGACAGTTGAAGCGGTGTCAAAATGGCATACCCCTTGCTCATGGGCAGGCAGCCCCTGCAGGCAGTGCCAGCCTGACACTTCAAGCAGCACGACACAGGATGATGTATTAGATGGTTTGGTTAAAACGAGCTCTAAAATCTGCGCAATTCAAAATGCTGATGCTGGCTCTAAGCGCAGGTACCTTGCTCACGCTCGCCCTTCAAACTTTTGAGCTGAACCTGCTGGAAGCGTATCTTTACGACTTTAGGATGCGAAACAAGGGTGCTCGCAATCATGCCGAGCACCTGGTCTTGATTTCAATTGATGACAAAACAGTAGAAAAGCTGAATGAATTCTCGCCACTTTCACTAAAGCAACACGTCACCCTTCTCAACCAGATCGGCAAGGCGAAACCTAAAGCCGTGGCCTATTTCGTCGACTTCAACGACAGCGTTTTGGCGGATGTCGGCAGCGACGATCGAGTTTCAAAAAAGAATGCCGAGGAATTCGTGAAGGTCGCTGATGCCTTGCATGCGTCTGACATCCCGGTCATCCTCGGAACTGAAATCGACATGACGGGCGAGATCGTTCCTCCATTCCCGTTGAGCAAGCTTCCCCACCGCGTGGCGATCCTGCACGTTGACGGAACGACTTTCTCAGAAGACGAAGTCACGCGCCGGGCGCTGTTCTCGATTTATGACGAGACGGTGCTGCACGTGCGGTTGGCAGCGCTGGTCAACGGGAAGACAGCGGCGAAAGAATACCGGGGCGTCTACCAAATGCCCGATATAGACGCGAATTACTTCTTGATCAACTACGCTGGCCCCACTCAGCACACAAAGCGGAATTTTTCAGAAGTAAGCGCGCTTGATGTGATTGAAGGTAAAATATCGACCGACTTCTTTCGAAACAAGATCGTGCTCATCGGCAGCAAGACCAAAGACCGGTCGAATGACTACGTCTACACGCCCTTCTCTCGAACGACCTTCACGAATCCGAAGCTTACGATTCATGCGAATATCATAGAAACATTGATCGATGATGCGGCGATCTTGCAGACCTCAAAAGCATTCGACACCTTGCTTAGCATTCTTCTCACCACCCTTGTAATCGTCATGCTCTTCAGGACCACCCCTATTCGAGGGGTAGTCTTTACCGTGGCATGCGCTTTGATCGTCTTGCTTTTAGCTCTGGCGGCATTCCGCTATTACGGCGTCTGGATCAGGCTTTCGCACCCTCTCATGGGAATCTTTTTCTCTTACTACGTTTTCGTGCCGTATCGGCTCATCACAGAGTACAAGAAACGCTGGGAATTTCAGAAAAAGAATGAAGTGCTGATGCAAGTCGAAGAACTCAAAAGCAACTTCATGAGCTTGATCACGCACGACCTTAAAACCCCCGTAGCCAGGATACAAGGCATGGCCGAAATGCTCGCTAGATCGGGAGTCGAGCCGAAGCTCGTTACCGGCATTCTTTCAAGCACGGATGAACTCAACAACTTCATCACGAGCATCCTTGAACTTGCCAAGATCGAGTCTAATCGGATCAACCTCGACAAACGAAGCAAAGACATCAACAAGATCATCGAAGATTGCGTCAGGAAGTTTGAATTTCAGGCGCAATCCAAAAAGATCGCGATTCGTTCAGAGCTTGATCCTCTTTTTCCTATCAAGATCGACGTGCCTCTGATCACGAAAGTGATCAGCAACCTCATCGACAACGCCATCAAGTACTCTCCCGAAGGCGCCCAAATCATGATCGAATCCGGAGAATCCCTTGAGAACCCGGGTTACGTCGAAATCACGATCACCGATACCGGCCATGGGATCGCTCCCAAGGACCTCGAAAACCTTTTCTCGAAATTTTACCGCCCAAAGAACGATGTGACCTTGCAAACCAAGGGCACGGGTTTAGGGCTCTATTTGAGCCGCTACTTTGTGGAACTGCACAACGGCTCGCTCTCTGCCGAGTCGGTCGAAGGACGCGGCAGCATGTTCACGATTCTATTACCCACGGAAGACTCTTCAGAGAAACTTGCACCGCCCAGCTCTTTAGAAGGAGAAAAAGCATATGTTTAAGATTCTTGTCGTAGATGATGACAGCGGCCTGCGCCTTACCGTGAGCAGCGCTCTTGGGGAAGCTCATTACCTGGTCGATCAAGCTCAAGACGGCGAAGAGGCCATCAATAAAGTTCGCGCGAACAACTACAATCTTGTGCTTCTTGACGTGAACATGCCTCGCATGAATGGGCTTGAGGCCTTGCGGCAGATCAAAGCTTATGATCCTTCGATCATCGTGATCATGCTCACGGCCTACTCGAACGTGCGAGATGCCGTCGAAGCAACCCGCGAAGGCGCTTACAATTACCTCGAGAAGCCCATCAAGGCTGAGAACCTCGTCTATCTGATCGACAAGGCGCTCAAGGCTCATAACATGGTGAAGTCAGTCTCTTTCTCAGCGCCGGTCGTAAAGCTCCCAGGCGGCACGACTTTCGTTGGTCAGAGCTCGGAAATGAAGAAGGTCTTCAATATCATCGACAAACTCTCGCGCGTAGACACCGCGGTGCTTATTCGCGGCGAGTCTGGCACTGGAAAAGAGCTTGTCGCGAACGCCGTTCATTTCAATGGCCCGCGCAAAGACGAACGTTTCGTGACTGTGAATTGTTCCGCGATTCCAGAAACCCTGATCGAGAGCGAATTTTTCGGGCACGAAAAAGGCGCATTCACCGGAGCGGACTCGCGCAAAATAGGCAAGTTTCAGTACGCTGACGGAGGAACCCTCTTCTTGGACGAGATCGGCGACATCTCGGCCGGGATGCAAGTGAAACTACTGCGCGCGTTGCAAGAAAAACGGTTCACTCCGGTCGGATCAAACCGAGAAGTCGATGTGAACGTACGGATCATCGCCGCTACGAACAGAAACCTCGAGGAGATGATCAAGTCGGGCGAGTTCCGGGAAGATCTGTTTTACAGATTGAACGTACTGCCGATCTTCTTACCGCCGCTTCGTGATCGCCGAGACGACATTGAAGCCCTCGCATTGTACTTTGTTGAAAAATTCAACCAAGTGCACCGCAAGAACATCAAAGGGATTTCATCTCAAACAATGAATCTCTTGAAGAACTACAACTGGCCCGGCAATATCCGCGAGCTTGAAAACGTCATTGAGCATTCTTTTGTAATCGAGAATACCAACGAGCTCACCCCGCATTCGTTGCCGGAGACGATTGCAGGCCTTTCAATCACGGCGCCTCGCACGATCCAGGGCAGCGACCTTCCTGCAGGCTTGACTCAAGCCGGCAGGCAAGCCTTGGCTGGAGCATCGGTGACGGTGGCAACAGATCTGGATGAATCCGAGCTCAATGAAAAGATGATTGAAACGCCCTCAGGACTTGCGCCGATTGGCTTTAAACTCGACATCAACAAACTCGATTTTCAGGCGAATAAGGAAGAGTTTGAACGCCAGTTTTTGATCAATGCGCTAAAGGCTTTCAAGGGGCGCATCAACCAAACGGCGATTCACGCCAACATTCCCAAGAAAACCCTCCTGCGAAAGCTCGAGAAATACGGCATCAACGCGAGAGACTTTCAGGCCTGATGATCATCAGAGCCTGAACTTCTTGATCGCCTCATCGTTGACCTTCACGTTCGATTTCGTGCGCAGGTCGGTGATAAGCTCGGTGACCAGTTTCAGGCGAAGCGCTTCTTTCGCGCGTTGCTCGACTTCAGCGAAACCAGGCACTTTGCCCGGCTTGATGTCATCGACCCGAATGATGTGATACCCGTACATGGTGCGCACGGGGCCTTTGAAATCTTTTTTCGCAGTGGCGAATGCCGCTTCCGCGAACTCTGGAACCATGCGATCACGGGTGAAGCAACCCAAATTGCCTTTGTTTTCTTGCACAGTCGGATCAAGCGAATGCTTCTTGGCGAGATCTTCGAACTTGGCGCCCTTCTTTTTCGCTTCTTCCAGAACTTTCTTCGCATCCGATTCGTTTTCTAAAACGATGTGATGCGCGCAAACTTGGGTAGAATCAAAAAAGTTCTTGTTGGATTCAAAAAACTTCTTCACTTCGCTGTTGGAAAGTTTTGGCTCCAAGGCCTTTTGCATGAATTTTGACGCCAAGAACTGACGCTGAAACCTTTCAAGCGCCGTCTTGTAGTCTTCATCATTTTCCATGCCCGCCTTCTTGGCGGCCAGGAAGAGCACTTCCGCATTGACCATGCTATCAACCATGTTTCTTCGAGTGATAGCGTCAGCGTTGATGGCCTTTTTTTGTTCGGAAGTGATGGAATCATATTCTTTCCTGACTTGGTCGTCATTTATCGCTTTCTCACCGATATTGGCGAGAATCGCCGCTTGAACCAAAGTCGGCAAGCTCATTAGAAGCGCCAACAGTACGATAGATTTTTTTAAACCCATAACAGCCCCCTAAAAGATCGTCGAAAAGTACTCTTGTACCTTCTTCATATCGATCATGTTAAACACATTTGAGAAACTCATCCATACCGCGACGCCGTTTAGGTCTCTAAACTGCTCGGGTAGGTACATGGGCGGGTCAATAAGCCCTTCCTGGTGTTTTCGGTACCAGAGGGGCACGTCGCTGGAATGAACCTTTCCGACAAAAAGATACGGAATGTATTCAGGCTTGCCCGCCTTCATCGCCGCTCTCATGAAGTTATAATTCTCAATGAATCCCTTGATGTACGCAATGTCTTTCGTAAAAGGAGCGCCGCCTTCGATCAATCCGCCCCTAAAGACCCTTTTTACGTTATTCAGGCAGTCGGATTCGTTGTACCCCTCGGTGCGGTAGAACTCGAAAAGCTCAAGGTAGTTGGCCCCATCCTCGACCTTATCGATACCGAGAACCCGGTCATTGATGTTTCTCGCCCTGCGTGGATAACTCACGAACGAAAAGATCTCCATCAAGATGGCGAGGCCCTCTTGCGTCGGAGCCACCCGAGGCGGACCCTTCGCAAGAAAGCGGCAAATGTGTTGATTCTGTCCATTCAAAGTCGTTCCGACATGAACCCAGCCTTCGTGCACCTCGAGAATGCCGATATCGCGCCGCGAAAACATCGCTCCTTCTTTGATCTTAACGGTGTCGCTTCCGGCGGCCGCATCAGCAATGATGCCGTCAGAAAGCTTGGCGCGAACGGGATTGTCAGTGAAATAAGTTTCAAATTTCTTATTGAGCGCTTTGACGGTTTCTTCAGCGCTAATGTCTTCGGCATACTCAGGGCCAAGCACCGCATCATCTAGGACGCTCAAGATGTCATACATCACGCGGGCAAGATCATTGATCGAGGTCTTCTCATCGCGAAAGGTGTCTTTGGGAGAACCATACAACTTTCGGGAAAACTCGTGAAATTGCTTGGTGCCTCGAGCCATGAGCATGCGTACGACGTCTTGGTACTCTTGGCAGTTCCTCACCATCATCACGCCGAGTTCGTCGTCTTTGCCAAGCTGTAGATGAACTTCATTGATGATTTGATCGAATTCTTCGATCTTCTGCTTGGCATCAAACCCTAAGAGTTGACTCTCATAGAAGGTTCTATCGATCTTCGGCATTTCCTTGAATTTCGACTTTCGAAACTGATCGTCGATCGAGGTGGGCCATTTGATGGCGTCGAGAATGCGGATGGGTTTCTGAGCATCGACCACCATGTCAGAAAGACGTTTGACTTTCTCTTTATAGGTAGTCCAAACCATCATAGGTAAAGTTTACCATGATTTTAGCGGCAACCAAGGATCATGCTTGGTTGCCCATCAAAACGGATTTACGGCGGAGATTGACTACCCTCGCCAATTCGGATAGCGCCTTGCATGAGGATGCGGGAAAGGGGAAATCATGGCTTTACCCATTTCAAATGCAATGAGGAGCTTAGAATTACCTTCGACTTTTTACTTTGAATCTGGCCGCAAAACGAATCAAGAAAAACTCTTGTCCGACAGCCTTAAGAACGCCTCAAAGACCCTGTCTGAGGTTCAATCTGGCCTGTACCGATGGTTTGGCATCGGTGAAACCCTCATCGGAGGCGGAAGCTCAAGGGCCATACTCGATCACCTCTACTTTGAATCACCCTTGAAGATGCGAGACTTCGATATCTTTGCCGTGGCTAATCGCCAGGTCGACACGATTTTAGCTGAAGCGATAGGAAGAACACTGGAATCTGAGACCTTGGGAGAGTTCTCGGCAAAGGATCTTAGACCCCGCCCAAGAGTGAATCCCCAGCTTCCCGAAGACGACGGCAAAAACTACATTGCCGGATACGGCTTTTTTTGGAAGCAAAAGGCCACGGAAGTAGATCTCTCCCTATTTCACTCTTGGTCTGACTTAGAGCTCAATGGGATCCTGGATGTCGACACGATCATGATCCGCGTCCCAGCGCATTCAAGTTTGAGCGAGGTCGCCGCCGCGATCCTGGAAAGTCCTTCGTATGGCGCCGCCAAGCAAAAAGGCCTGATCTACGATCGATTTGATGGATACTCAAGTTGGTGCCTAAAAAAACCGCAAGTTGTGCACTGGGAAGAACTCTCTAGAGATCCGGTCCAGGCATCGATTCGAATCGTAAGAGCGCATGTGAAGATGGGGGTCTATTCTCTTCAAAATTCACTTATTCAACGGCTCGTTTCGAACATTCATCAGGAAAAAAGACTAAACCGCCTGCAGGTCGTCCGCAATTTCTTGAAAGTGCTCGGCGACCCTACGGCCGCCATTGAGCTGAAAATACTTGAACAACTCGGAGTATTCGACGTTTGGGCGCCATTCCTCGGAGCCGTGATCAATCGTTTCTCCGAGGTTGAGCTGAATCACGTGTTTTCGGAATGCTCGCCGATCAATCCTAGAACCGCCTTGAATAGATTTTTTTCGCTGCTACGGCTCATCGGTCCGCTGCAACAAGAAGCACTACTGACCGACCTCTCTTTAGCAGAACCCGTTTTGGCGCTTCAAATGAAATCAAACCTTGCCGATTTGCAGCAAGTTCCGAAAAACAGGGAAGTCGGTGCCCTTGAGGAACTCGTAGTGTAAATGCGCCCAAACCTCTTTTTCCGATCGATCAAGGGAGTCAAACTCATCGATCGTATTGAGGATGTATCGCGAGTAAGGGGCCATAGGATGGGTCCATTCGACAAGAAAGAGGGCCTTCATGAACCTTTCCTGCTCGGCGCGGCCCTGAATCTTCCACAAGGAACACGCTTCCTCTTCAAGGGGAGTTATGATCTTCAGCACTTCTTTCAAGAGATCCTTTTCCATCTTCCCCGGGCCGCGCAAACTGAGCAGCGCCATTCGAAGAGAACGCGTCTCATCCAACCTAGCGGCATTGAAAGCCTCTATTAAAGCAGAAAAGTTGAGCCGCTTCTGCTCAGAATCAACTGCCCGCAGGAAGTGGCCACGAAACCTCGAACAGTCGGGATCAGAGATCGCATCAATGAGTATTTCGATCAATCTCGGGTCAGGGAGACGAAGAATCGATACCAAGTTTTCCCTGTGCGTCCTATGCTCGTCGCCTAAAAGCAGGAATTGAAGCTTCAGCCGCGAAGCAGATGAAAGACCTCGATCTATCGCCGAATCCACGGCCCGTTCAGCATAAAGCGCCTGACTCGCCAACCGGCTCACTCCTAAACTTGTTGATTCTTGGAAATGCCTGAACGCCGCCCTGAACTCGGACAATCCCATCAAAGAACAGGCCAACAATCCGGTATGCACATCGTCTTGGACCTGAGAAGTGAGCAATTTCTTGTGGCTCAGAGAAACTTCTTCTAGTTGAGATTGCTGCTTCGAACTTACATAAGACTGAGTCAAAGCGATCGCGCGAAAGAAGGGGCGTTCTTCTTGCGCAATCGCCTGATTCAAACTACCGGCGATTGGCCTTGCCCGCTCCTCGTCAGGAACTAAGAAGGGGGCGATAGGCTCAGATTCCGTGGCTTCATGACTTTCCCTTCGATCCGTGTTGGGATCACGGATGAATCCCAAAAAATCTATCCGCCTGGTTTCAACCCTAAGCCGTGAGTCCAAATCGCTTTTTCTGAGCGAACTGAAGTTCTCCCATAATGTCTTCACGTAATGGCCGTCGAGGTTGGTGAGCAGAAAAAAGATCATTATGCTAATGCAGATCAGAAGAATCGTAAGCTCTTGAATGCCCGAAATCCTTTCGACAAAACCGAATAAACCGCTGAGCGCCATGATGAGGCTCGAGGTGAGGATCGTGATCAAGAAATACACTTTTTCCCGTTGTTTCTTCGGAATCGAGAATAAACATTGTCTCGTCATTGGCGCATTTATCGCCTTATTGATCATTGAAAAATAAACATACTGGAAAATCAAAAACCAATAAGGAGAGAACACCAGCGCGAACAGACCCAACGCTATCAACCCCAATGGCATCACCGCGAACAAGAACGCCGGAGACCTGTCGTTGACGATTCTTCTCCCGATGAAACGTTGAAATAAATAAGTCGTCCCAATAAGCAAAAAATTCATCCTACTCAAAAACTGACTGACATCGCTGAGGCCGGTGGCGAGGTGATCGGTCGCTTGATAGTAAAGCGATTGAGTAATAAATTTGATCGCTTGATTCCAGATCATCAAGATCAAAGAGGCTTGAACCAGCGGATGAGATACGACGTACATCCAAGCAGTCTTGAAAGTGGCGTTGTTCTTCTCGTTTTTTTGCGCAGGTTTCGCCTTCTGGTCAGTCCCACGATTTTTCGCCGAATATTTGACGATGAGGTGAAAGAAGATGATGTGCATCCCCAGCAGCAGCCAAAGCATGAAATGATACAAGTCGGGTCTCATGAACCAACTCGTCGCCTCGATCAACAAACCTCCCAAGAGGCGGCCGAAAAGGTCGGCAGGAATCAATTGCTGGTCTAACTGCCTCAAAACGTGAGGGCTGAACATGCTCGAAAGGATGCTGTTATTGACTATATTGCCCAACAGGTCAGAGGTCAGCACCAAGACCCCAAGCGAATAAATCAAGAAAGGATTCGACGGCTTGAGGAAGACCGCGACCGACATGAAGAGGGCGGCAAAAAGAACGATGAGATAGGTCAGGTAGGTATCGCGCTTACGAATCCATAGAAAACTGAAAAAAATAGCCAGAGAGAAAACCTGAACCCAAAAATAAAGTTGCGGCCAACCACGGCTTCCCACCGAAGAGATGAAAAGGCTGCTGACGATGATCGTAGCAGTGCTGGCATAAGCATTCCTCACCAAAGCATTCAAGAGGATGACTGATTTGAGGTTGTTGTTCGAGAACAGCTACTCTACCCTCTCTTTCTCAGGACCTTCGCTTAGACGGCTTTTTTCCTTGGCGAGCAAGCGCCTGATCTCAGATTCGTCGCCCCAAAGATTGCCTAAGTAACGGCCTTTCTGAAGCCTTTCGGCCAAAGCATTGAGAAGCCGTATGACAAGCCCCACCTCGTTCTTGCTTTTGTACTCGATTCGATGGGCGAAATTTCCGATGCTAAGCTGGTGAACACCCTCGGCCATCAACCTAAATGGTTTTGCCAGGCGATTGGCGATCAATATCGAGGCGATGAGGCCGGCTACTAGTCCCAATGAGAGGACCACGAATATGTACTTCATGAAACCCCAATACATCATGTTTACGACTGAAGCGCTCACACCCAACGTCACGACAGACATCGGAACTTGGCCAACTTGCTTTTTGATCAAAAAATAATCGCCTCGAACCGTCGAAGTCCACTTTCCCGACGAAGATTCCTTGGTCACGAAAAAAGCACGCAGTTGGGGATTAATCTCACGGTTGCTGATGTTATTCGACGAAATCACGTGGCCATCGGCATCCGAAATGACGATGAAATTGTTGGTCGATAAAATCAGTCCATTCAAGAACTTATCGAAACTATGAACGCTTGGAAAGATGCCTCCGCTGAGCACGCCGGTCACGGCAGGTTTCGATCCATGCGCGGAAAACACAGGAACGACAAAAGTATAATAATGGGTGTTTATCCGGGTGAACAAAGTCGAACTAAACTCGGGCTTGCCGCCGGCAAACACTCTTTGAGCCATCAGCCTGAAGTTGCTGTCTGGGCGCTGGTTGAAGTTTTTGTCAGAGTGGTATACCGGAAATCCTTCGCGCTGTTCCGCGATCAACAGGTCGCCGTTTCTACCATAAAAATGAATGGTCCCATATACGGTCTCAAGCGCCAGGAAATCTCGGATGATTTTTACCGCCGTTTTTCGATCATAAGGGGAAATCCCGTGAAGCCGCGCCAGCTTCTCAAGGTGGCTGAGTTGCACCCTGTAAGCCTCGCCTATATTATCCACGATATAATCCAGGGCTTTCTCATTGTTGCTTATAACGATCTGGGTTACCGCGTTCTTCAAATAGACGTAAGCAATAAGACAAACAGCCGCGGCAAAGGTCAGCACCAATACGAAGAACTGGGAGAAAATCACGCTTCGAATAGATCGCACTCAATTTTCTTACTTGATTTTGCGCAATGCGAAAAGAGAGTATTTTTTAATCCTCAAGAAAGTGTCCGGTTGCGGTCTTTTATGGGGACATCACCTTGAAATTTCGCATGCTATTCCTGTTTTGGGGTCAAAAAGCCCCATCCGATCAGGTCTTTGTCGGAGTCGAGCTTGCAAACTTCTGCTTGCTTTGCGGAAATGCCAGGCTTGCTTCGTCAACGAGCTCTTGAATCGAGTTTGCGGGTCGATTCATTTGACGCGAACCTTGGATCGCGAGCTCATAAACTTTTTCAGTTTTTACTCCCTGTTTCAACAGCTCAAGGCAGCGTTGCACCACGTGCTCGATAGAGGCCGTCTTTTCAATCCCCTCGAGCTCAGCTATCAAAATCTCGCTCGAATGCCTCACCTCGTCGCTGGCGCGAGACAGATATTCATTCGCAGGTTGCATCATTCCCGCCTTGAAAAGCGTAATGATGATCTCTTTCAATATCGAAACCTTGTTTTTCGACACCGTCGAAGCCTTTTGAAACGCCGCAAGAGCATTCGATTCATTGCTCTGCCTTAAGAAATACTTCCCGCAGATCACAAGCCCGGCCGAAATATAGGTAAGAATGGTGTCATCCGGCGCGTCGAGCTCTGTGAAGATTTGATAGTAGTTCATGATGTCTTCATACTCGCCGTTTACAACCGAGAGCCAAACGAAATCGGGAATCCGCGATGGATTGACCGGATGATTTTGGTTCAGCGTCGAGCAAATGCCATAGGCTTTCTTGTATTCTTCGATCTCCATCATGACTTCAAACAACCCGCAGAGGCATTTATAGTGGATAGGATTACGCTTCAGCCCCTCTTCGAGGAGACGTTGCTGTTCCTTTGGCTTGCCTAGGGCCTTGCAAACTAAACTCTGATAGTACAGTGCGGAACTGGATTGCGGATCCTGCGGGTTCACCTGCTGAAACGATTTCAAAGATTCATCGTATTTTTTGGCAGCCAACAGCGCCTTGCCCGCCTCGATCAAGACTTGGGCCTTTGACGGAGCTACTTTTGACGACATCACCTCGAGAAACTTCTTCTCGAGCGATGCATGGGTAAAAGGGCGCACTACCATGGCATCGACTTCTTGTTCAGCGACTTGGCTCGCAAGCGCATCCGAGTTTCGCTCGGAGATCAAAATAAACACGGTGTCGAGCCGGCTCGGGTAGATCTCTTTCACCATCTGGAAAAAATCTAGGCCCGTCTGTTTGCCTCCTAATTCATAGTCGCAGAAAATCACCTGAGGCTGTTTGGTCTTCAGTTTTTCTTGAGCCTCCTGGTAATTGTCAGCAGCATCGATGTTGCCGGGTTTGACTTGAAAAACCCCTAAAATTTTGCGAACGGTCGCTCTGCTTGCACTGGAATAGTCAAAAACCAAAGCTTTTTTGTCAGCCAGGTATTCGCGCAGCTTCTCAGGTTGGATCGTCTGTGAACTGTCTTCGGGTTTGCTTGATGCGTCCATTTTTGTTTGTTACTCTTGAATCGCTTTAATGATCTTGTCGACCCTGGCCTGACGGTTTTGAAAACAGCTTATAAAATCCTTCCACTCCCATTCGTCAAACTGATAAAACTCGACATCGATGCGTTGGTTGCGATCGCCGTCTGGAGTTACCGACTTCGTTTTTCCGGTAATAGAGAACATTCCCGGCACCTTCTTGCCATGGGGTGCGAACGGAAGTCGCACTCCGGCCTTGGCAGGGAATATGAACAACTCTAACATGTGCCCCTCACTGCAAACGCTCTTGGGCGCTTTCAGGACCAGTCCACGATCGGAAATTTCTATAATTCGGATTCTCGCAGAATCAAGAAGATCGGTTTTTGTCGTCGTATTTGATAGGAGCACGGAATATTCAAAATTTTTAAAGTCTGACGCCTTTAACAGTGGCTTCGGGGGAACCGTCATTGACTCTCCTTGTCATTTAGGCTCGTAAAATTTGCCGCCTCTGCTTTCAGTTTAGTGAAAGCTCTGCAGACAGCGATAACAAATTAGCATAACTTTCTTTTACGCTTTGTAACACAAACAAAACACCGCTACCAACAACCGCACCGCGCTAATAGACCTTTTCATTATAACAATACGGCCAATCAATTGCGAATGCGAAGTGCTTTTGTCACAAGACGAGGCGCTCGACGACGGGCCGACTAAGACGTACCTCCGGTACGTCGCAGGAGCTCTATAATAATTGCGACGTTATTTTTCGATCAGACAAGGAAGGCGGGCGATGCTCGACCAAAGCGACCACAAAAGGTCGCTGCGGGAGCAGCTGAATAAGCCTGACGCCGTATGATCGAAAAATAACGAGCAATTAACGTTTGGAGAATTGGAAGCGTTTGCGTGCGCCTGCCTGCCCATACTTCTTACGCTCAACTTCGCGTGGGTCGCGAGTCAAGAAGCCTGCCTTCTTAAGAGCAGGGCGTAATGCCGGATCAATTTCAAGTAAAGCACGAGAAATTCCGTGACGGGTCGCATCGGCCTGGGCAGCAGGGCCGCTGCCATAAACATTCACATTGATATTCCAACGACCAGTGTTACCCGTGAGTTCTAGAGGTTGCATCACAACCATGCGCGACGTGGGTCTTCCGAAGTAATCTTCGAACCCTCGCTCATTTACAGTGATGAGGCCTTCACCTCGAGCCATGTAAACCCGAGCTACCGCTGTTTTTCGCTTTCCGACTGCATGAAAAACTTTTTCTGCCATGGAACGTTTCCTTACTCCTCTAGAGGCCTATTACTTTTGTTATTTCTTTCCAGTTTTGGTCTTTTTGCCGGTGGGACGAGCCACTGTCCGCTTAGGTTCAGCCCAAACTTGAGGCTTCTGCGCTGCATGTGGGTGTTCGGTTCCAGCATAAACTTTCAGTTTTGTGAGTTGAGCGCGTCCGAGTTTTGTCTTGTTCAACATTCCCCAAACTGCGCGGCTAAGAATTTCGTCAGGATGTTTATCTAACATCTCTTGAGCAGTCTTGGTCTTCAAACCACTGACGTAACCCGAATGGTCGTGATAGGTTTTGTCGGACCACTTTTTACCCGTAAGAGCAATCTTCTCTGCATTCACTACCACCACAAAATCACCAGTATCGACATGTGGGGTATATGTCGGTTTGTGTTTACCCGTAAGGACACGTGCAATCGTCGACGCAAGCCGTCCGACTACCTGATCCTTCGCATCAAAGATGTACCAAGCCTTCTTGTTCTGATCGATATTCTTCTCAAAATACGTTGACATAGACGGGTTGGAATACCGGACCCTGGGATTGAAGTCAACGTCTTTTTGAACTAGGATTAGTGGATTGAATCGAGGCAAGAAATGGCGCAAAAATTAAAGGGTCATGCTCCCAAAAACCCTCTGCTAAGCCCACGGTTTGGCGACATCGCGACTTTCGCAAGACTTCCACATATGCGCGATCTAAAGGACGTAGATGTCGCTGTTTTGGGGATCCCTTTCGATGGTGGCACAACATACAGGCCAGGAGCCCGTTTTGGGCCTCGCGCCATTCGAGCTGCGTCTTGTCTGAATCGCAATGTGCATCCTGTTTTTAACACCCACGTTTATGAAAAGCTGAGCGCCATTGATTACGGAGATATCAATTGCAACCCTTTGAATTTGAAGAAGGCCCACGCTGCAATTGAAGAAGAGTATAATGCTCTGCTCAAGGCAGGAACCATCCCGATAGCCATGGGTGGAGACCACTCGATCGTGCTTCCCATCCTTCGAGCCGTCAGCCGAAGATACAAACGTTTCGGGGTAATTCATTTTGATGCTCACAATGACACGGCCGACCAGGCTTGGGGTGAAAAATTGCATCATGGGACCTGGGTGCGGCGATTGATCGAAGATGGACATCTCAAAGGCAAAGACGTCTACCAGATCGGCATTCGGCAGCCGCTCACTTCGAAAGACCAAATGGATTGGGATCGACAACAAGGGCTCACTCAAATTTCGATCGAAGAGTATCACGAGAAGGGCCTCAGATCAGTGCTCTCTAAGATTGATAAGACAATCCCGTACTACCTTAGTTTTGACATCGATGGCGTTGATCCAGCCTTTGCTCCGGGCACGGGCACGCCGGTGGTTGGCGGGCTAACGAGCTTCGAAGCCCTGGATTGCGTAAGAAAACTTCGCGGCCTGAAATTCATCGGATTTGACCTCGTTGAGGTTGCACCGGTGTACGATCATGCGGAAATCACCTCTCTCTTGGCGGCCGCTCTCATTTTTGAATTTGTCGCGCTGATCGCAGATCAACCCAACAAGGGAAAAGCCTGACTTGGCCTGAATAATAGAAAGGCGCTCCCTAAAACCGCTAGATCAAACCGACTGAAAAGTGAATCTGGCTGGGGTTATCTCCTCCCTGAGGATTGAGCTTAAAACCCCAATCGAGATTGATCGGACCGACTGGGGTCAGATAGTGCAGTCCCACCCCGGAACTGGCCCTGAAGAAGGGACGCTTTTCGAAGGTATCAAGATAGAGGTTTCCGGCATCAAGAAACGGGGCGATCTTGAGATCGCCGACCAAAGGCAAATCGATCTGGGTTCTCAAGTTCAGGAAAGTAAGCGTTCCCACGAGTTTTCGTTCGTCGACGTTGATTGAATCTTCGGGGAAGCCCCGAAGCGTGCTGTATCCACCCAACCGAAATCGTTTAATAAGAGGAATTTCCCTGCCCGCGACGTTTGAGCGCTCAAACCCCGCGGCCACGACATTCGACCAAAGGATGTCTTTGGTGATGGAAGTGTATCGGTGAACGCTTCCCGTCCACTTTTGATAAGCGTGAGCGCCGGACTCGGAGACCTTCTGTCCTGAGAACTGCGGTTGGGCGTATTCCAGCGAGCCGGTGAAGAGCCAACCAGAAGTCGTGAGAAATGGGCTGTCTCGCGTATCAACCACGATCGAGGGCACTACGCTTCCGATAAGCATCGACCGGTTGTCATCAGGAAATTGCTGGCCCTGCACGATGACGTCGAACTGCCGAATGCGCTCAAGCTTATAAACAAGCTTCGTAGTGATCATTTTCGTGATCTTGCGCTCAAAACCCGTCATCAATGTAGTGGTCGCCGCGTTGAAATCCGGGGGAAAACGTTGTTTCTTGGTGCTGACGCCAACGGTGTAAAGGTTTCTCGTTCCGAAAAAGCGGGGCTCGATGAAGTTCGCGTCGAACTTGTACTCTACGAATCGGTACTGGTCGTCGATACGACGGTTGCCTTCGGCGCTAAGGGCTCCGATCCAGTTTCGACCGAAAATATTGTTGTAACTCACGCGTGCGAAACCTCGCAGGCCGAGATCTGACCTAAATCCCGGGCCAAGCTCGAGAGCTCCTGGTTCGGCCTCTTTCAAAGAGATCAACATGTCACGAAATCCCGGGCCTCGCTCAGAAGGTTCGGCGCTGACCTTCACTTCTGAGAACAAACCCAGTTTTCGGATATTCGCCTCGGTCTCTTGGATATCGGACGCGAGCCACCAATCGTCGCTTTTAACTGAGAGCTCGCGCGCCACGATGTACTCGTGGGTCTTTTGTAGCCCTCGGATTTGGATTGAGCCGATCTTGACCCGCGTTCCTTCCTGAAGCCTCAGGTTGATCTCAGCGAGCCGGTTGTTCTCAGTGAAATGAACGATATGGTCATCATGAGTCAGGATGCGAAAATCTAAGAACCCTTCGCCAATGTACAGCGCATTTAGGCGCTGAAGGCCCTCTTCAAGCGAAAAGGGGTTGAAAGGCCTCTCCTCCTGAATCTCAAGGGTCGAAAGGATTTGTTCGAATGAAAAGTGGGAAAAGCCTTCAATGCGGATCTTGCCCACCAGTGTTTGCTCGCCCTCGGCAACCTGAATCAGAACCCTGACCCTGGGAATGTTTTTAGGGTTCTTTACGGGTTGAACCGTCTTCGCGATGAGTTTGCTCGATAAGAACCCCCTCGCTTTCAAATCCTCAAGAACAATCAAGATCCCCTTATCGATGTCTTTTTCAATGAAGTATCCTCTCTGAACCAGCCTCGAGGTGCCTTTATCGAAAGCCTCCTTGGCAGCCTCTACATTCGCCCCGATCAAGCCTTCCCAGCGAACGCCTTCAAGCTCGGTGCGAAGGCCTTCTTTAAAAAGGAAGGTGACATGCTTCGAATAGCTGTTTTCGCTGGTGCGGGCATCGATCTTGATCTGGTTGTACGCACGAGCTTTGTATTCGTCGACGAACCGTCGTTGGATGACGCCGACGTAATCTTTTCCCAGGCCAGTCGCCCGCACTTGAGCGATGAACTCATTGAGCTCGCCCTTGGTGAAAATGGAATTTCCTTGAAAACCAAAAGTCACGCGATCGCCGTACTCCACCTCCAAAGCGAGATCGATGAAGGTTTTATTCTGATTGAACGTGAGTTTAACGTTCTCCGTACTGGCTAGAATGAAGTTTTCCGCGACCAACCACTCCTTGAGTTCCCTCAATCGGTCGCCCAAAACTTCTTCATCATATCGATCGCCCTGCTTGGTCTGCAGCACGCTGAGCATTTTGTCCCTGAACCTGTTTAAGACGTGCTTGCTCGTGAACCCAGGCGGATCATTCAATGATATCGATTTGATTTGGCACGGGGGCCCCTCCTCGACCTGTATGACAAGCGTGACTGCCATCGTCTTGGGGTCTTCCGGGTACGCCGAAACTCGAGCGCTAAAAAACCCCCTGTTGGCGTAGTATCTCGTCAGAGCTTCTTCGGTGTCTTTTGGAATTCCGTCATTCCACTTATCCCCGGACGCGAAAGGCAATGCAGCAGCGAGATCCCTAGGCGTCAGCGCGGATATGCCGACATAGCGGATTTCAACCACTCGTCTGATCGTACCTGCACTCGGTCCCTTGGCCGCATAGACGGACCCGCCAATGAGCATCGTGAGGGCCAAGGTCCAAAATTGTCGTAATGCAAATTCGCGCATGCTCATTTGAACCTGAGTTTAAACTTCAAGTCCGCTCCTATGGACGTGCGTTGCTGTTTCAACTGCGCTCCCCGTTGGTCTTCATAGGTTCCCAAGATCGACCACTTTCGAGCAATGTCGTATTCGAGATCGATATTCTTTTCCTGGTTTCCGCCGACTCCGACCGTCGAACCGACGGCCGCGTTCAATTTCTTCGTGATCTGTTTTTGAACCACGACTTTGGGTGAAATCGTTTCAGGTGAATCCGCGTTTGAACGCGCCCTGAACACGTTCTCAGGCACCACCGCCTGCGACTGATCCACGCGGACTTTTACGCCAAGTTTTTCTTGGATGCCCTTATTGATCTGGGTTTGGCTGAACACGAGGCTGTACATTTCGTCTCGTGAATAAGCGCTTCGGTTCTCGCGCGCGATATTCTGAAAATCCGAAGAAGTGATTCCGAGGGTCAAAAGATTCACGATGTCATTTTGAGAAAGCGGAGGTTGCGACTGAAACGTCAACTTATAATCGGACACGTTTCCAGAGGCGACCAAGATGACCTTGTATCCCTTGATATCGGTCTGCCCGATCAGATTGAAGGCCGGATCGATGACGCTCGGATTGGTGAACCTCAAGTCGCCGCTCTGGATCGCGAAAAAATTGTCTTTGAAGAGAAGCTTCCCGTGCAGGATGTCGACGTTGCCGAGCAATCGCGGCGTCTGGACGCTGTTGATGACGCGAATATTCCCTTTCAATTCGGCGTCAAACAAATCGTTTCGAACGAGAATCCCTCTATCCGCGTCAAGGTTGACATCGAGATCGAAAATCTGGATCTCACCCGACCCCGAGCTTTTCTGAGGGAGAAACTTCGAAGACTTCAAGACCCTTGACCCTTCGCTCAAGCTGAAGTTCTCTCGAATGAGCGCCTCAGCCACAGACACTGAACCCTTTACCGAGTAAGGAAGCTCTTTGCCCTTGAGCGTAAGGTTCCCCGAAGTTCTGGCATAAGTCACCGGATAGACTTTCACTTTGGGGTTATCAAGCTCCATTTGGAAATCAAGATCGGGAACCTTCGAAAGATAAAGCTCTGCTGCGCCGGAACCACGAACGGCCCCTCCGGCGAATTTTGCGGCGAAACTTGAAACCTTCAGCGAGGAATCAGACCAAATCGCACTGAACTTCAAATCTTCGAACGGCTGTTCAATTGATCGGATCCGCACATCGGCGTCTTTCATTTCAATCGCCGCCTTAACATGAGGTGAATCGGCTTTTCCGCGGATCTCAGCATCCACGTTCGCCGAACCCCTGATCGACGCGATCTCGTGCACCAAGAACTCGAAGATGCTCAAGTTTATGGTGCCGCCCATCGAATAATTGATGTTCCCATCGCGAACCTTGCCCCTAGCCTTGAACAACGTCCCTTCTCCGCTAAAAAGAAGGTCATCAAACTCGTAATTGCCTTTGACGATATCGAGTTTCAGGGGCTTACTGAGCATCAACGAATAGCCTCTCTTCCTAAGCAAGTAGGTCTCGAGGTTCACGGTTCCAGAAAGCTTGCTCAATTCCCCGGTCTGAAACCTTAAATGCGCGCTGCCCGACACATTCGACATCAATTCCGGGTCTTCCGACAATTCAGGGTTCAGGCCAACCAACACGGGTTGAAAATCAAAACCGCCCGCATCGATATCGATAGAAGACTGAGCGCCCGGCGCCCATCCAAGATTGACGCGCCCTTTGAGCTGGCCCCCGAATACCGACATTTCACCTTGAACCCTGCCCTGGTCAGAAACCATTGACACGGACGTGCGAGCAACCGAGAAGTTCTTGATGACGCCGTCCCCGAAATTCACGCTCAGACTGCCGTCAAGATCGCCCAGCTTCCCCGTGCCGCGCGCGATGATCTCAAGAGGCGCGCGATAAGGAATTCCAAAACTAGCCAAATGATCGATGTCGAGGGTCGAAAGACGATCTGACTTCAGGTCAAAGCTCAATACATCGTCTGCCCCGTAAACCACGCTGCCGCGGATCCATCCCAGCTTTTTCTGGAAATTGATGTTCTCAGCGACGTACGCGCCTCGGCGATATCCGGCGCGCAGTTTACCGTGCCGAAAAATCTCGCGTTTGAAATCGACATTGGTCAATTCCATATCGCCTTCAACCGAAAGGAGGTTCATGTCGGTCTTTCCCGATACCTTAATCGCGCCGCTGAGCTTGCCTGTCAGGTCTTGCGGATACCAGGGAACCGCATCCCTGATGAAGTTAGAAAAAACCGCGGCAAAATCTGAAATGGTGCCGGATGGAACCCGGATATCCATGTCGGCGGTTTCCTTGGCTCCAACATCAATGGTCCCGTTGGCGATGAATTGAGTTCGGCCTTGCGCGCCCGACAGATCGTGAAAACTCAGGAGGTCTTTTCCGTCATTGTAAACCAGCCTGCCCTTGACGTTGCCAAGGTGCAGGTTCAAGTATTGCGAACCTTTGAGGTTCGCGTCGAAAGCGAACAAGACTTCCGGTTTCTTGCCCCTGATGGTCCAGTGAAGGTCGCCGACGCCGCGAATATCGAATTGCCCGAGCTTCCCAATGTCAGCCAAATCAATGGGTCCGCTGACGTCGATATTGAAGCCATCTTTGGGATCAATCGTCCCAAATGCCTTTAAATGCGAGTGAGGGAGCTTTGCTTCGGTCTCGTAAAATTTAAAGGCCTCTTTATCGATCTTGAACTTTCCGGCGAGGTCGATCTTCGGGATCGCAAACAAGACGATGAGCGGTTTTTTATGATCGGGTTTCTGGTTATCGAATGAGAAGTCTGTGACCGTCAGGTTCGTGCGACCGTCGACGTTGAGCTCCTTGCCGATTGAAACATTGGCATCGATCGAGCCAGAAAGGCGCATGTGCAACGGATAAACCGAATCCACAAGCGAGCCCATCAAGCGCCTGAAATCGGTATTCTCGAGCGTGGCTTTGAGCCTTAAGCTCTGGGTGCCTTTCGACAAGTCATACACCGTATCCGTCAGTCGAACCGTTCCATCGCCGACTTTAAGCTCGGCGGAATCCAACGAAAGGACTGGCGTCTTCCACATTCCCTTCAGCAAGACTTGGCTAGCATGCCATTCCCCGAAACGGGCGTTCTCGAGCTCGAGCCTTGCCTTGGTCTCGATGGTGTTTTCAAAATCCATGAGGTCAGCGACAAGGGTGCCTTCGATCGTGAGCGTGCCTTCAAGCGGCACGCCCTTGGGTTTCTTGATATACCTGCCCCCAAGGTCAGGGCTCAACCAGGCGGGAAGCGGACCTCGCAAAATATACGCCAAATCGGACTTGAGCGAGGAAGGGTTGAGAACATTCCCGGCCACTTTGCCGTTCACATGCAAATTGAGCTCATTTTCTTGCAAGCCGAGATTCCGGATCGCGATTCCTCGCGATGAAACTTCGACGCTCGCTTGAAGCTGAGAGAGCGCGTGCTTGAATTCGGGCAATTCAACATAGGCGTTCTGAACATCCATCGCGATGTCGTAAGCCGGCAAGCTATCGACCGTGCTACGGCCAACAGTGAATTCTTTCGCGTAAAACTGAGCGCGAATCACCGACTCCCTGCCTTTGGGCGAGAGCCTGACGTCGAGCTGGGAATCGATGAGGCTGATGCTTCTGAAGTTGAACCTCAGCAAGGTTTCCCAAGAAAACTTTTTCGGCAGCAATCCCGTAAGGCGGCTCTTCACTTGCTGGTTCTTCTCTTGGGCTTGGAAGAACTTCTCATTCAAGTCAAGTTTTACGGTCGCTCCGTGAATCGCGAAGGCGTTGATATTCACCGACCCGGTCAGCAACTGGAAGAACTGAAAAGTGATGTCGATGAATTGAGCGTCGATTTTGGTTCCGGCGGGCAAACCAACGATATTGCGTTCCTCAAAAGTGACGGAAGGGTTCTTGATCACGACGCCCGGAGGCACGAGCTTCACGGCAAGCTCGCTGAAGTCGCCCTTCACGTGTAGATCGACAGGCATGTATTTCTGCGCGATGTCGCGCAGGAGCGCGGCAAAAGGCTTGCTTTGAATGAAAACAAGCAACGACCCCACCAAGGCGGCGACAGTACCGAAGAATACGAGAAAGGCCTTGGTGCGTAGTTTCATCTCGCTAATTTCTCAGTTACGTCCCGATATTTCGGATTCAAGATTTGAACCCTCCGATAAAAATCCCGCGCCTTCGAGACATCAGACAAGTGCTCAAAAGCAAGCCCCATCAAGTAAAGAAAGTCAGCCTTCTGCGTTTCAGGAAGAGAAATGTCTCGCGCCAAGGGTTCGATGCGGATAGTGGCTTCGATCGCTTTTCCACCGTAGATGAGCGAAAGCCCGAGCAGATAAGTGCCTACGTTTCGATATTCTTCATACCGCATGACGCTTTCAAAAATAGCTTGCGCCACCTCGAAAAGCCCCATCTCAAGATGAGCAATCCCCATATCGATGCGATCCCGAACCTCGAGCGATACGACGATCTTCAATACTTTCTCTTTATAAAGATCCATCTCGCCTTCGGTCGCAAAGAGGTCAGGCACGGCCCGAAGTTCAGAACGTTCTAAGTTGATCTCAAGTTCTTTTTCCAAACGCTCAAGGACAACTGACGGGGTATCGGCAAGGGCTTCATTTGAATAGAGCCGGTTCTTCCGCGCGGACTCATTGCCCAAAAGTTCTTTCGCTTCTTGTTCGAGGATCTGCTCGAGCGACGCCTTGGCCCTCAAGTGATGGGGATCTTTCCTTAAAATGCGGCGAAACACTTTCTTCGCATCTTCGAATAAGCGCTCGCCCATCAGGATCTCGCCCCTCTGCAACTCTTCACTTTCTGATGAGGAAGAATTCGCGCCGGGATCCGCCTGTGCGTCTTCCGCCAGCAAATCTTCACCGAGATCGACTTTAGAGCGACTTCCCGTCGCAGGATCTTTCGAGTTTGGTTTCATCGTTGAACCGTTTTTGTGCATAGCATTAAAAAGAGCGCGGAAATTTAGCTATGCCCTTAATAATTTTACTAAAATTTAGGAAGGAACTCTTCCAAAAAGTGGGTGTCGTACTCGGCAGTTTTGAATCTGGGATGGAGAATTATTTTCCTCTGAAACGCGATATTGGTGTGAATACCGGCAATAACAAACTCGCTCAGCGCACTGGCCATCTTGGCAATGGCCTTTTCACGAGTTTCAGCGTGGCAAATGACCTTTCCTATCATCGAATCGTAGAACGGTAACACTTTGTATTGTTGATATACGAAGGAATCCACCCGAACTCCAAAGCCCCCCGGCGGGTGGTAGGCGGTAATCAAGCCGGGGCTGGGAGCCATGCGTTCCGGATCTTCGGCATTTACCCGGCATTCAATCGCGTGTCCGTTGAACTTCACCTGATCTTGGGTCAGTTTGAGCTTATCACCCACCGCGATTCGAATTTGCTCCTGAATCAAATCGATGCCCGTCACCATCTCGGTGACAGGATGCTCAACCTGGATGCGGGTATTCATTTCCATGAAATAAAAATTACGACTTTCATCAACCAGGAACTCGACCGTGCCCACATTCCAGTAACCCACGGCTTTACACAATTGGATCGCCGCTTCACCCATCTTTTTCCTGAGCTCTTCATCGACTACGGGTGAAGGAGATTCTTCGATAAGTTTTTGGTGGCGCCTCTGGACCGTGCAATCACGCTCGCCTAAGTGGAGGTAATTACCATGGGAATCGCACAAGACCTGAATCTCAACGTGGCGAGGATGCTCGCAAAACTTCTCCATGTAACAATCGCCCAAGCCAAAAGCCGCCGCGGCCTCGGCTCTCACGCGCTCAAACGTGGTCTTGAGTTGCGCCTGATGATAAATCACCTGAATACCGCGACCGCCGCCGCCCGCAGTTGCCTTAAGCATGACTGGATAGCCAATTTCTTCCGCTTTTCGGGCCGCTTCCTCGGCGTCTTTCAAGATGCCGGTACCTGGCAACATGGGCACGCCCGCTTCGCGAGCGATGCGTCGAGCCGTTGCCTTGTCGCCCATTTTCGCGATCTGATCGGGCTTTGGTCCGATGAAAACGACATTGCATTGCTCGCACACTTGAGCAAAATCCGAGTTCTCGGCGAGAAATCCGTATCCTGGATGGATAGCATCAGCGCCGGTCAGTTCAGCTGCGCTCATAATCGAAGCGACGTTGAGATAGCTGAGCTTGGCTTGGGCAGGTCCGACGCACACAGACTCGTCAGCCAACTTCACATGAAGCGAATCTTCATCGACTTTCGAGTAAATCGCGACCGTGGATATGCCCATTTCTTTGCAAGCACGAATCACTCGCAAAGCAATCTCACCACGGTTGGCAATCAGTATTTTTTTAAAC
Source organism: Bdellovibrionota bacterium (assembly GCA_040754655.1). GTDB lineage: Bacteria > Bdellovibrionota > UBA1018 > UBA1018 > UBA923 > JBFMCE01. The sequence goes on from JBFMCE010000034.1 coordinate 26,373, forward strand.
ATGCTCCCAACAATTCAATTAAACGGGTTCGATCAAAAATAGGGGCTCGCCATACTCTACCGGTTGGCCATTCTCGGCGAGAATAGAGACTATCTTTCCACTCGTTTCACTTTCGATCTCATTCATAAGCTTCATGGCTTCGACGATGCAGAGCACGTCACCCTTCTTGATCATCTGGCCCTCCCGAACATAAGGATCAGCATCGGGGGAAGGCGCGCGATAAAACGTTCCGACGAAAGGACTCATCACCTTAACGTGCTTTTCATCTTCGATCGATGAAAGATTCTTAGGAGACTCGGAAAGGGGTGGTGGACTGAGAATTGAATTCGAGACGTGAGAAGATGTGGGTTGTCCGAAGACTGCCGGCGTGGAGACCGTCGAACTCGCTCCTAAGGCCGTCTTAATGCGGAACTTTGAACGCCCATCTTCCACTTCCAGCTCGGCAAGTTTGTATTTCTTCGCGAGCGACAAAAGCTTCTCAAGGGTTTTGATATCTGCCGCCATTTTGGCCGTCCTTATCGATTCACTTTTTCTACGTACTTATAGTCTCTAGTATCAACCTTAATCATGTCGCCCTCCTTGAGATGCAAGGGCACGCTGACCGTCGCTCCCGTTTCAACAGTCGCGGGCTTTTGAGCATTCGTAGCCGTATCGCCTTTGAAACCCGGTTCGGTCGTGATGATCTTAAGCTCGACAAACGTCGGCAATTCAATGCCGATGGGTTTTCCGTTATGAAAAAGCACCTGAATCACGAGGTTTTCTTTCATAAAGTCTTTGGAGTCTCCGATGACCGAAGCATCCAGCGGCACTTGTTCGTAGTTCGAGGTGTTCATGAAAATAAAGTGGCTGTCTTCACGGTAGAGATACTGAAACTCGACATTCTCAAGGTCGGGTTTATCCACCTTATCACCCGACTTGAAGGTACGCTCTATCACGTTACCATTGAACATGTTCTTGAGTTTCGTGCGCACAAAGGCGCCCCCTTTACCGGGACTGACAAACTGGAAATCAACGATTGAAAAAGGAACTCCATCAAGCTCAATCTTGAGGTTCTTTCTAAATTGGTTGGTAACGTACATCCCTGAAACACTCCTCGATAAATCTAAGCCGTGCAAGAATCCGGAGCTTTAAAAAAGCACCGCCCCTGAAAGCGGGGTGATTGCTTACGGCAATCAAAAATGTGTGGTCAGCTTAGACAAACGACACGCGGCCTGTCAATGAACATCAAGGCGGTCTTTCTTCGCCTCCGCGAGCATCCAACGCAGTGCTTCGACATAGCCTTGCAGGCCTGAACCCACGACCCGATAGTCAGCAAGATCTTCGAGAAGCGAGTACTGGCGAAACTCGTCCTGCTCAGGGGTATTAGACAATTGAACTTCCACGAGCGGAATTGGCCTTAACATCATCATCGCATCGCGGAGGGCGATTGACGTGTGGGTCCAAGCGGCGAAATTCGCGATAATTCCGCTAAGCTGGCCTCGAGCAGCCGATCCCAGAGCCAATGAGTGTATGTATTCGAGCATCTCTCCTTCATAATTGGTCTGGAAAAAAAACAACTTCACCCTATTAGGCGACTCTTTTGCCGCCGCGCGCATCTTCCCTTCAAGATCCTCTAAAGTTTCGGTCCCGTAAATCTCGGGCTCACAAAATCCCAACATATTCAAATTGGGGCCGCCGAGCACATGAATCTCATACACCGGCTTCAACAGACGATCCTTCAAGCGCTTTGCAGGCATCAGGGCCCCCTAAGGCTTGTCCGGACTTGTTGCACTCGATTCAACATCTTTTGCAATCGCATCAGTCGCCTTAGTTTTTCGGGTTTTTGCTCAAACCTCAACAGGCCGCCAGTTTGGTACGCTTGGGTTTCCAGTTCATGCACCACTCCGACGACTTCGTGGTCGTTAGGATTGAAATAAAGAAGCATTTTATACGATTCAAGAGCTTCTTTGACGTGTCCCAAGGACAAGCAAGCATCCGCCAACAGACGCTGCGCCACCAAATTATCCGGCACGTGTTCAATGATCGGGGCAAGGAGCGCGCGAACTTGGGCATAGGATTGTTTATCTGCGTAAGCCCTGGCTAACGCGACTTTGCCGCCGATGAAATCGGGGTGAACGGCGAGCCCTTCTCTGCAAATCTCGATCGCTTCATCAACCAGGCCGATTTTGCGATAAGACTCGGCTAGAGGGGCAAAAATCTTCGATCGCGGATTCTCTTGAAACATCTTCAAATACTTCAAGAGCAGCGGGGGATATTTGCTGCTATTCACCATAAACCAACCTATCCCCGGATGCCTGATTCGGTCTCGTTGATCACTCGAGGTGTCAGGAAAATGAAAAGCTCGCCTTTGGTGGTTTGTTTACCCCTGCTGCCGAAGAGCACCCCGAGAATCGGCAGGTCACGCAAGAAGGGAATTCCTGTTTCAGATTCAAGCGCGCGGCTGAGATAGATCCCACCGATCACGAGCGTCGCGCCGCTATCGACCATCACCTGCGTTTCAACACGCTTGGTGTCAGTACTGAAGGTCGCTCCTTGCGTCGACTGCGCGCTCGGCGTTTCTTGGCTGAAGATCAAGCGCATGGTGATCGCACCATCGTTGGTCACTTGCGGCGTCACTTCCAACCGCAAAACGGCATTGATCGTCTGAAAACCGCCGCTTGAGTTCGCACCTGGCACAGTGGCAATCTGAATCGATTGACCTTGGCTGATCTCGGCACGCTCGCGATTCTGAGTGACGATTCGAGGGCTAGCGATGATCTTGGCGCGGTTCTCGGATTCCAGGATGCTTAGAAAGGCGCCAATTTCGCGAATTCCCGGGAATAAGCCCGCTTTCGGTGAAAAACCCAAGCTCGAACCGCCGCTCGGAGGGGTGACCGCGAAGGTATCGCCAAAGTTGGTGAAAGTGGAACCGCCGAAAAGAGTACCGAAACTGTTCCTGGTGTTGCGAAACACATAATTTCCGGTAGCCGCATCCAATTCGCGGCTAGTCGCGAAGATACGGCCCTGAACTTCTCTCTGATGCGATTCTTGAACTTCGACGAACTTCGCTTCAATGAGCACCTGCGGGGTTTGGGTATCTAGTTCTTTGATGATCCTTTTGATCTTTTCGATCGTGCTCGGCGTGTCTCTCACGATCAACGAGTTCGTTCGCGAATCGACTTGTATGCTTCCGCGCGCTGAGCCGCTATTGGTATTCGTGCCTACTTCGCGAGACAAGAAGTCTGAGATCACGCGTTGAAGGTCTTCGATTCGCGCGTAAGAGATCGGAAAGATTTTCACCACCACGGGCTCTGCCGCTTCGGTCGCGCGCCTGGCCGTCGCCTCGGCTTGCTTCTCGCGGGTCAACTCTTCAAGAGTCGTGATTCTCAACACATTGCCGTGGCGCTCTGCCGCCAAACGGTAAGAGTGCAAGATCAAATCAAGGGCCTGGTCCCAAGGCACATCGCTTAAGCTCAAGACAACCCTGCCCCGAACGGCCTCGGAAAGAACGATATTGAACTCGCTTGCCTCGCTGATGATGCGAAACACATCGGCCAACTCTGCTTCTCGCACTTGCAAGGAAATGCGCCTGCCGACGTAGCTCTTCGTGCGCTGTGACTCGAAAAACTCATCCAAAGGACCGTCTACGGCGGTTCTTACAGGGCTCGGCTCGGTGGAATTGAGCGTCGAGTTTGTCGCGGTCTCAACTGGCGCGGCTGCCTCGGCCGGAGGGATTGCCTCCGTCGTCTCCGCTGGCAGGGCAAGTTCAGGTTCAGGCGATTCGGCGGTGGCGACTTCTTCTGAAGGGCTCGCCGTTCCATCAGAAGGCACGTAAGCCACGAGCTTTCTTCCGTCTTGCGAAACTTCGACGTCCTTCATGTCGCGAAGCTGCAGCACGACCCTCACGCCGTCATCAGATTGATAGGGGCTCACCAATGAAAGGCTTCCCTTTTGCTGGGAAGTATCGAGCACCCTGGCCCATCTTTTCGATATCTTCGCGTGCGGAACTTCGATGATCACTTGTTTGTCTTCTTCCGAGACCTTCTTCTCAAAGGTCACATCACGGTCAAAGGTGATCTCGACCCGCGACTTGTCTGGACCCGGGTAAAACCCTACTTTTTTCACATTCGCGTTTCTTTCAGGAGGCTCTAGCTTATCGGCACTCATTGCAGACACCGCGACAAGCAGCAAAGCCACCGCGAGGCTCAGGTCACGTTTCTTCCGTGAAATCATAACGACCCCTTTTCCTTTTCTTTCTCTTTCAACTTGATGATGGTCTCGATCTTCTCTTCTTGCCCCAGGATGTTGACGACCTTTTCCTCGACTGAGATAAAGCCCGCGGAAATGCGCTTAACCGCTCCGCTGCGAGTGCCCATGACGGCGTTCTCTGAGACAATATGCATTCGGCCATCCGGGGTCGTGACCAAGGCCTTGTTCTTCTTGAGCCCCGTGATGATGCCGATCAACGAAAACTTATCGAGCTCGTAGCGTTGCAACTCTGGGACGCGCCCGCCCTCATCAGCGCCGTCAGCCAGTTTGGGAATGGGGCGTCTGAACGGATCGCGCAACGTCATTGAGCTCTCGAGCGAGAACGTATCATCGGTTTTCGCTTCAGGATTGCTCGAGGCAGCCTGTTTCGCTTCGGGCGGGGAAGGCTGGGCAAACGCGGAACTCAACACGCAGAAATAAAGAGGCGCGAGCGCTAAGCAGATCTTCTTCATTGCGCGCCCCCCGTCGGCGTGACAGGCGCCGCCGTGCCAGACGTGGGCATGACATTGGTGCTCATCTCTTGTTTGTTGATGATATCATCGGCCTGACTTCCCAAATACTTGTAGGCGACGAGCTTCGCCATGGCGTCGAGCTCAACATATTTCGTATACGTGCTTCCCGTGGGTTTCATTTCGAAGTCCGAGACGCGGATGACCTGCTGGAATTTCGCGATCCTGTCGAAAAAAACAAGCGCTTGCACATATGCGCCCCTGAAGGCCACTGAAAACGGCACCTCGATGTTGCAGTCTTTCTTCGTCTCCGGCTCTGGTTTGATCCCTTTGATGGAAAGCCCCAACTTCTTGGCCTCAAGGGTAACCATCCGCACGAAGTTCGCGATGTCGATGTCAGCGCTCAACGAGGCTTTCGTTCCATCAAGTTGCGCGGTGAGTTGGCGGATCCGAGCTCGCACCGCGTCGAGGTTCTTGAAGAACTCTTCGCCGTCGGCTAGTTTCTTTTTTTGCACTCCTAGATTTTCTACGGCATTCGAAAGGACGCTTTTCTTGGTTCCAAACTCGGACTCAGGCGACTCTCGCCAGCTCCAGTGCGAATAACCCAGATAAAGAAGGTAAAACAAAACCCCCAAGACGACCGGGACCTTGCTCAGCTGCTTGTTCAAGGCTTCCATCATTGGACTTGCCTCCTCTTCGCTTCGAGCTCGAAGGTCTGAAACTTCTGGTCTTTCTCGGCAGAGACGTTCTCTTGGATGCCGCTGAGATTGATTTCCCCGAACTGGCTGGTTCCGTTAAGCGCTTTGATGAAGTCGCTTACTTGGTTGTAACCCGGAGTGGCTCCCTCTAACCTGACCACATCAGGACTGACCCGGAATTCAGTGAGCCACATGTCTTCAGGAATCACCTGCGCGATGTGCATCATCATGCGCGACGGGGCATTTCGGTTTTCCATGAGTTTCGTCACGCACTCGAGCTTGGTCCGGATCGCGACCTCGTCTTCTTCAAGTTGTCTCTTGAGCGGTTCAAACCCTTTGATGCGATCCAACTTCCTTTGGATTTCGGCCCGTTCCGATTCAATGACGTGAATCTGGTCGTCGATCTTCTTGACGGCGTCTCGTTCAATCTCTTCAACCGTCGATGAAACGAACCAGCACACAACGAGCGCAATGGCGATTTTCGGGATGGGACCTCGCAGATCCAACTTTGACCCGCCGTCTCCGCCTCCCTTAAGGATCGCGATCAAAGTCGAAACGTTGAGGCTCTTGATATCGGTCAAGGTCGTCGCGTTGGCCGCTTTGCGTTTCTTAGCCAGGTTGATCTTGATCATTTTAAAAAACCCCTAAGCGCCAGTCCCACGGGTATGGCCGCCATCCCGCTGATCGCGTCGATGTAATCTTGGTTGAAGATCTTCGCGTCGTAGGAAATCTTCGTAAACGGGTTGATGAGCTGGGTGGCGATCCCCGAAGTCGCTTGAACTATGCCGGTAAGATTGGGGAGCTTCGAACAGCCTCCGGCGAGCAAGACCATCGAAACCGGCGCTCCAACGTTCGATGCCGCGTAGAAATCGAGCGAACGCTTGATCTCAGCCGCGAAGTTCTCACATGTCACGTGAATCAGGTCAGCCACTTCCTGGGGAACCTGCCCTTCCGCGTTCCCATCGATCTTGAGAAGTTCGGCTTCTTGATAACTCAAATTGAGATGCTTCTGAATCTCAGCCGTAAGAGCACGTCCGCCGATGGCGGTATCACGCGTGAACGTGGGTTGACCGCCCGAGCAAATCACCAGCTTCAAGCTCGAAGCCCCGATGTCGACGAGCGCCACGGTTGAGTCGGGTGAGTAATTGAATTCGAAGGCGTTCTGCAGCGCGAACAAATCGACATCGATCGTGCTGGTCGTGAGCCCCGCGTCTTTCAAGACGGCTTGATAACTCTCGATCGTCGCGCGTTTACAGGCTACGAGCATGATCTCCATCTTGCCTTCAGGACCGTTCTTGTTGAGAAGCTGATAGTCGTAAACCACTTCATTGATATCGAAAGGAACGTACTGTTCCGCCTCCCAGAGAATGGCGTCGCCCAGTTCCTTCATGGATGTTTGTTCAAGCAGTATCTTCTTTACGATGACGAAGGCGCCCGACAGAGAGGTGATAACGCTACGGCCTTTGATCTTGAGCTGGTCAACCAACCCGCGCACGGAATCCACCACCGCCATGTGATTGATGATTTCACGGTTCGAAATTGCTTCGTCCTGAAGCTGGGCCACCCCGAAATGCTCGAGTGAGTACGACTTCCCAGACTTCTTGAGTTCAGCAATCTTGACGCTGCTGCTTCCTATGCTAACGCCAATTTGTGTAGGCTTTCCGAAGAGTCCCATATTCTTTCTTATTTTTTAGACCACTATCCCAAATGATAACTTGACTGGCTTGGCGGTCAAACGAGAGTTCTGGAAAGGAAGTTTTTGCCGGCTTTTTAGGGTTCTCTTAGTCGAGGCTGATCTCTGCTGAGGGACCTTCGACGATCAAAAGCAATGCTCGCTCGCCTCTTTTCTCGGCCAGATCCTGTGACACCGCTAAAAAGATCGCTCCGTGAACCAGCCCATCAGCGAAAATCGACGATCCATACAAAGGATCATAACAAAAACGGCTCAGGAAAGGCTCTTTGGTATCGACCTGCTCGGAGACCCAGCTCCTTGAGGCGAACTTCACCCCTTCGGCGAACTCGCCCAGGCGAATTTCCCAGAGTTTCGTCCTGCGTGCGTTGGGTCCGCACGACGAAACCTCGTGCACCTCTACGAGATCAGGCTCTTGGAATCGGGCTTCCAAAGGAGTTTTCGTGAGAATCGCCCTGGTTTTCAACATCGATAAATAGAGGGCAAGCTTCCGGCCTCCCCGAAGCGTGCTCCACCTTGAGGAATAGTCTTTGATCTGAGGGTAACTGAATAGCCCCAAGCTGATGACGCAAGCGAGCAATAGGATCTTGCGTTGAATCTTCGATTTGCGTTCGCCATCCGGGTCAATCACTTCGATCGTTCTACTCATAAAATTGAGGATAGAGCCTAAGCGAAATAGAGTCACCCCAAAACAAGTAAAGAAGCGCTCCTAATGCGAGAAAAGGCCCGTAAGGAATGGCAAGCTTGAGATTCTTCCGTTGGATGATCATGATTGCGACGCCAAAAATCGAGCCGATGAGCGAACTCAATACGATCGTCACCATCGAACCTTTGAGACCAAGGAACGCTCCGATCATAGCGATCAGCTTTACATCGCCAAAGCCCAGGCCCTCTCGCCCGCTGTATTTCTCATAAGCCCATCCCAGGGCCCAAAAAAATCCGCCCCCAAACAACGCGCCCGTTGCGGCGTCGCTGAAACTCACGCGACCGACAGACAGGCTGCCTGCTAAGCCGATGACGACACCGGGAATCGAAATGACATCAGGAATAATGCGAAAATCAATGTCGATGAAGGTCACCGCCACCAACGCGGCGACAAAACCGCAGTAGTAAAGGGTTGCCAAGGTTACGCCGAAATGCGCGTAAACCCCTGCAAACAACAAAGCCGTCACGCATTCCACGAAAGGATAACGCCTTGAAATCCCGGCGCCGCATCCGTGGCAACGTCCTCTGAGCGCAAGATAACTTAAAACGGGGATGTTTTCGTACCAGCGGATCCTGCGTCGGCACCGTGTGCAGATCGATCGCGACGGCAATCCAATCTTATAGCCCCGCGGTATCCTGAAGATCACGACGTTCAGGAAACTTCCCACGCAGGCACCCAAGACTGAGAACCAGAAAAGAAAGAAAAAATCAAAACTCAGCAACGTCACAAGTCACGTTTCCGAAAGATGAGGCATGCCGCGGCAAGCGCGAAGACAATATAAACAAACCCGTAACCCATCGTTACCGCGATGTAAGTCCAAGTCACCGGAAGGTCGTGGGCCACATGGGCCTTGATGTCAAACCGGGTCAAGTCGGGCAATAAATTCGTGATGAGCCCCAGAACAGGGCGCATGAACTCGGGCTCGATTCTTGAGGACAACGCCTTCAAGTCGGTCATCGCATGCCCAATGACCCAAACGCCCGAAGAAAAAATCGCCGCTAAGGTGGCTGTTGAAAAGACCGAAAAAATGCATGCGATCGCCGCTAAAACGCCAAACTCAGTCACTTGGAGAAAAAGGCTCTTCACCAATAGCGAACCGAGATCCCCGCCCGTAAAAAGAAAAACGACCACTGAGATCCCCACCATGATCAGTGTATTGAGGGATAAGATTCCCAACAACCCGATCAACCTTCCGACAACGAATTGAGAGCGCCACACCGACTTCGTTAGAATGAGATAGAGCGTCCTGTTCTGGACTTCCTTCGCGATCAAGACCGATCCCATGATGATCGAGATCAAACCGCCCACCAGCGAAACCGAAGTGAGCCCGAAATCCAATGCGATGCGCGCATTGTCGGTATAAGACAACTGAGAGGCGGCATAAGCCAAGCCAACGCAAAGAAGCCCGAATACGAACGAGCTCCACAAGATCTTTTCGCGCAACAACTCTTGAAAAGTCATGTAACTGATGGCGGCCACCTGGCGAAACATCCTGCCATAGTCTGTTTTCATCTGCTTCCCTCAAAGAAGAGATCTTCAAGCGTGCTCTTTCTGGGCACCACGGCTCTTACATTTCCTTTGAGCGAGAGAATGTGGGCCAAGACCTTGTTCACCTGGTCTTCGAGATCATCGACATCGCTCTCGATATCCAAGACCCAGCCATCCATCGTGCGCCTTGAAGTCTTGAGCATTTTTTCTGAGCCAGGATCTTTTGCATCCGGCAGCGAATAACGCACTTCCATGGATTTCACGGTTCGCCCAAGCAAAGATTCGATATTGCCCGATCCCTTGAGCTTGCCTCCGTTGATGAATCCAACGGTAGTGCAAACCACCTCGACATCGTGGATGATATGCGTGCTGAAGAAAATAGTCTTTCCCATGCCGGCGATCTCGCTGATGATATCGCGCACTTCACGCCTGCCTACCGGATCAAGACCGCTCATCGGCTCATCAAGAACGAGAATCGCGGGATCATGCAAGAGGGCTTGCGCGAAGCCTATGCGTTGCAACATTCCTTTTGAAAAGGTTCGCAGCTTTTGATCCCTGCTCTTGCTCATCCCCACTTTTTTCAAGAGGGCCGGGATGCGACTTTCTATGGCGTCTTCGGTCATCCCAAGAAGTCTGCCATGAAAACGCAAAAACTCGGCCGAAGTCAGGAAATCATGGAAATAAGGCCTCTCTGGCAGGTAGCCAAGCTTCAGCTTCGCTTCACGCCCCAACGTATCGAGCCCCAGAATCCGGCAGGTTCCCGAATCGGCCCCCATGATGCCGACAAGGATCTTGATGAGCGTCGTTTTTCCCGCTCCGTTAGGGCCTAAAAATCCGAAAACCTCACCTTGAGAAACCTTCAAAGTGACGTCATCAAGCGCGAGATTTGATTTGAGCGCTCCGGTGCGATACCGCTTGGTCAGCTTTTCAATTTGAATCGCCAAGGGTTTTTCTTGAGATGCCATTGAGTTTATCATTTTGAACGAAACTACGGACTAAATGCAACTGCATTCACGTTAAAAATATCGATCGGATAGGCCATGTTCATGTCATTTGAATGATAAATTCCGCCGCAGTACTTGCTTGCCGTGATGCCGCCGTTGGTGATCAGCTGATCAGAGCAAGTGCTATCGACGAAATAGACGTTTGAACCCGTCGGGTCCATGAAACCAGACTTGATGCGCTCGCCCCCGCCCAACACAGGCACTCGGAAAGGAATGACCCCGGCGTTATTCACCATGGCATTTCCTCCGCCAACCGGCAGTTGAATGCACGACGCAGTTCTTCGATCTGAGTGCAGGCCAAAGATCACGGGAAGCCCGTCAAAAAAGTTTGGCGCCGTACAAATGGGATTCGGAACGTGCGGCGTCGAACCCGTAAATTTCGCAAAAATCACATCGACCTTGGGATCGATGTCCCATTCAATCGGCGCAACTCCCAGAGGACAATTTAGAGGTTGATCAGCCTCGACCCCGCAGTTGCGGTATTGGATCAAACGCCCGGGCTTCAAAATGAAAACCCATCGGTCATCGGGGCTCACAAGCAAACCAATCGCGCCCGGCACCCGAAGGTTCGAAAAAACCTCATGGTTATTGTCAGCGCCGACGCCCACCCATTTGTAAATTCGACCATCATCTTTTGAGAGCCAATAACGCGCGGGGTGGGTGTGAGGCTTCAAGTAATCTGAGACTTGGCAAGTGAGCAATTCCTCTCGGGCATCGTCTTTATAGATTCCCGCATACTGTTGTCCCGTCGGAATATCGACCAAAGCCGTCACCGTTACTTTGATCATGTCGCCGGCCATATGGAAATCATAGACTTGGTTGTCTTCAGACATGTAAGTGATGCCCAATGAATCGGTTCCGAGATTCACCGGAGCCGACAAAACATGCCCTGGGCAATCTTCCACGGGCCCAGCCGGATTGATGACCGTGTTGTACCTCCTGAGATTTACGAAAATCCTCATATTAGGGATGTCTGTCCTGAGCCTTTGGTCGATGGCTGAGGGACATGTGGCGATACCGGGAGGATAAGTTTCAGGTTCGTTGCCTACTCCCGAAAAACACTCTTCACGCCCCAAATGCTCCATGAAAAACACGGGCGGCAGCGAACTGACTTCTCTTGGCGCAGTTCCGGTAGGCCCGAAATGGCTCGGGCAATACCGGTATTTCTGCCAATTGTACCTTAATTTGGCGTAGGCAAACCCGGTTGCCGAGCCCCCAAGCCCGTTGATGCCAGCATTGGCATGGGTGATGCGATTGGGGTTTGCCCCTATCGAAACACGACTTCCGTACCGGTACTCGTTGAGTTTCGCTTGCACGGCGCTCATGCATATTTGCTGGAAATCGATGATCTTTGAGTTCAGCTTTCCCTGAAAAAAAGCAGGCGCGACGGCGAGTATGGCGACCGACAAGAGTAGCCCCGCCATCACGCTTTCAACAAGCATTGAACCTCTGTGATTCCCCCAAAACCTTCTCATTACTACTA
>JBFMCE010000035.1:0-36708 GCA_040754655.1 Bdellovibrionota bacterium
GTAGAAGAACCTTTGGTTTTATTAATGACTTCCAATAAGTTTTTCATAGTTATTTCTCCTTCCTCCGATAATCGTGGTCTGCGGTGATCTGAACCACCGTAACCGTTATAACCTGGGCTGCCACCTTGTAGATGATTCGACCTTTGTACCTAAAAATCGACGAACGGTATCCTCTCCATTCGCCAAAAAGAGGATGGTCGGCCCACTTGTGTGGCTGCTCCTGCAACTTCTCGGGTCCGTATTTCATGACAGTTTTTGCCCAAGTTTGGAAGGTTTCAAGATCATCGGCAGAGAGAGCTTTCCCTTTGAAGACTTCAGCAGCCTCATCGGTGATGATGACTTTCCAAACCATCTTATTGTTTATAATAACTTATTAAGAAGAGTAAGTATAGTCCTCGTGCTGGTCTTGTTTTTACCAATCTTATCAATAGCATTCGGATAGCCGTTAACGGTTAACCGCGCCCGATTCTGTCCCCGCATCCGACCCTGTTTTGCCGGTCTTCTACGACGCAACTCCTGCGCCGACAGGAGCTGACCCGATACCGGTAAATGCACTCGAACTTTAGGGTATTAACCGCACCAACGGACTACGCCTGATCGCTTCGCACTGCCAATCGAGTATTTTTTCGCTCATATTATAATGCCAACCCGACAAGATGTTTTTGGGCTCTTCCTGATGATCGAAATCAACGAGAAGATGGGCAAGTTCATGTGCATCCACGATTCTCGTGCCATGCTTTTGATATGGCCGGTAGAACTCTTCATTATTGAGAGTGCGCACGAAGCTGAAATATGCGGTACCCGCCAGTTTCGGTTCGAGTTTATTTGCATAGGCCGATTGTGCGTACGCAGGCCCCGCCCTCGATTCCACATCCTCCCAATAAAAAAGCACTGGTTTTTCGGTTTCAGGAATTGAAACCGCGAGCATGCTATCGCTTCCTCTTTCGACTTGGACTTCATAACCTTCGGTCGTCGCGAATGGATTTTCAGTGCGACTGAGAAACCGAAGCCCAGGCGGAGCATCTACCACGACAAACTTGATTTGACTCACTCTCACTTTGCATTGGCTGTAGATCTCGGCGGCGTACAGAAGTCGTGTTTTAACTTCACCCAAAGTCCAGCCAGAGTTTCTGGCAATAACTGCTGTGATCGAGAATTCGTGCGTGTATTCTGCAAAAAGAGGACTGATTTCATTTGAGTTCAAAGTGCTGATTGTTGGGTTGTTAAAATGTGTTGCCCACTTCTTTTGCTCGTCATCCGAGATCGCCCAAGGCAGGCAAGTCACTAGAATGAGCGCACAAAACAGGGTGAACCTTCGTGATTGTGCCACCGACTATTTACCTTCTCTTATAAACCAATCCAATTTGATCTGAACCCACGAACTCAGCGCTGCCATTGAGTCTGATCACGTAACCCGCTCTGCGGTTTAGTCCTGGATTGAACCTCGTGACTGCGCTTGAAAGCAGGGCACCACTTGCATCTCGCGGACATTGCCCGTTAGGGCCAAGCTGACACACGCCCGAGATCGTGTAGACGCTATCGAATCCGACGTATTCCCATCCGTTAGTACGCCCTTGATTGATTCCAACTCCATTTCGCGTGAGTTGAATCGAGTCAGGTAGGGGCTCTTCGGTCAGAACAATGTACGAATAAATGTAAGCTTGTTGGATGAGCTGCAATTGCGCGTTGATACTGTCCATCACGCTAAGCAATGAGCCACGATTGCAGAAATCAAAACGAGCGCCTGAAATAAGGCCTAAATTGAGCATCTCAAAGTATGAACCGCCAAACAGCGCTGTTCCACCCGGAGCCAAACAGTAGTTCGACCCGGTTCCATCACGCCAGCTGTTCGAAGCAACAGGATAGAAACGAATCAACTCTCGGTTGTTGTTCTTAAGCCCCAAGAGGTTATTGGCGTGAACTTGCAGTTGACTGTAATTGATCGAGCCATTTCGGTTGGGGTCAACCGTGTAGTCTGCGCCATTGGTGAAAACGACGATGGCAAGAAGTGCGTCTTCACGAAAAAAGTTCACGCAGCTAGCGCCAGTACAAGTGTCAAAAGTGCGCGAGTTGTACAATCGCGAAAAAATGTTTTGATAAGTATAGTCGATGCTTCCCGTCGAAACAGTATTGTAAAGCAGGGGGAACTGCGACGGTTCATTCACGGCGTAAGCCGAAGGAACAAGGCCAGGGTTTGGAAGCGAAGGAATCGGAGTGCCATCGCTCAAAAAACCGGTATTGAATTCAGGGTTCACCAAAACTTGCTCAATCTCAGGTGGATTTGCGATCGGCACGCGAGCGACGTGATAGTCCCAGTAATAGGTTCCGTTGCGCAGATTGTTCGCAAAGCCGTTAAACTCAGCCTGCATCTCGTTGAAAACTGCGTTTCCTGAGGGTGTGTTGTCAGGAACGATCACGATATCGACTTTTGGGGGAAGGGCACGAAACCCGGGTGCCGCGGCATCGGCTGTGAATTCTGTTTTTACGAATTCCTCTTGCCCGCAGCCGCCTAAGACGACGCCAGCGCCAAGGGTAAGGCCGCACAGCAAGCTGATATAAGCGACACGCTTCCACTTCTTCAACAACAACATAAACTACTTCCTCGAAGACAAGATAAAGCAATGCCTATGCCAAGGTGCGTTGTATGTGTTGTGAGGGATTTGAGGGAGGATTAGAGTTAGTGGCCTGAACGGGTGTCAAAAGGTTAGACAGCAAACTTTAAGAGCAAGGCTTGTATTATTGGCGCCATTTTTTTAAGAGCAATCAGCGCATGTCCTTGCTCTTTAGGAGTAGGGCTTCAAGCCCCAGTACAAAAGAAGGGCGAGAACGGGAAGCACAACCGAAAGCCCCAAAGCTGCGAGAGTTCTTACATCAGGTTCTTTTTCGTGGTTCATACTTTATTTAATACACGTTCTCATACATTTAGAAAAGCAGACTTTGCCTCGGTCACAAAAAATGCGCGCAAGAAAACGCGCGCTAAAAACACACAAAAGATTTTTGGCGCTCAAGCCCGATTTCAGCGCACAGGTCTTCACACGTCGCGCGCGCAGACGGGGTTCCGACGCCAAATACAGTGAAAGAGTCGGTCGTGACCGTGGCCCGCGTTTTCCATGTTTGAACATCAAAGACTGGCAAGCCTTGATAACGCGTGCCCTGGCGCCTTGGACTTACATCGACAAGCCCCACGATATTACAAACCCGCTGTAGGAGCGGAAGAAGCGCTTTTCCTTTGGGCCCAAGGCCTGCAAGATACACTTTCTGTTCTAGGCCAATGTGTTGAGCAAGTGCCTCAACCTTCACTTGGTTGAACGCGCCCTCGCTATAAGTACTGTCTGAATGGGTGCGTGTGAGTCTTGAACTTGAGTCGAACCAGTCTACTAAAGCGTCGCCGGCGACTTTGAAGGCCTGCAACTTTGAATCGACACGAGACTTTGTAAAAAACCGATGCAGCCACTCGTAGTCTTCTGGAAGGTCACGCGTTTCACAATACCCTCCGACTTGTGAAAAAGCGTGGTGACTTACAAACCAAGTGGGGTGGGGCAGGGGCGAGTCGACCCAGAGTGCGTAAGAGAGTTCGCTGTGGGTGCGCGCAAAGTTGGCCCACTCGACGTGGCGGCGCATGCCTTCGGTTGAGGGGCGTGCATCTGATTCCTCGGTCAGGTAGTTGACCCGGCAACTGACAAGCGCTGCGTTTGGCTCAGTCTGGGCGAGTTTAAGTTGACGCTCAAACCGCTCAGGGTGCGCACGATCGTCGGCATCCATTCTGGCGATCCAAGAAGTTTTCACTTGAGAGAGCGCAAGATTCAGTGCGCGCGCAATACCACGGCCTTCGGTGCGCAGTGCCTTCAATGCGCTCCAACGCAATTGCCAGGTTCGTAAAATTTCCGCTGTAGCGTCGGTCGACCCGTCGTCGACCACGATGCATTCCGTGCAAGGCAGAGACTGCTGGTGAATTGACCTCAGCGCGCGTTCTAGAGTATGGGCGCCGTTTCTTACCGGCATCAGTACGGTGATGGATTGCATAGAAGCTCTTTAGCTTTTTTGAACCTTACTTTTCAAATAGTTATCGGTCTTTTATTGTTGATCTATTTAATCAATTATTTTGTCGACTTTTGGCGCTCCGCCTGTTAACCTCTGGCGCCTCATTATTTTAGTTTTTGGAGTTGGATGCGATGAAAGCTTTTTTTGGCCGCCGCCGATGGGCGCAAGTTTTTGTAGGTTTAAGTGCACTTCTTGTCTTTGGAGCCTGCAGCAAGACAGAAGAAAAAAAGGGCGCGGGCAATGGATCGGGTGAAATGGAAGCCCGGCATCTTCGAGTCGAATACAACGCGCTGGCAGACCAGTACAATAGCGCCGTGAAAGATTCTTATTCCGTTTCTCAGGCGACAAGAGAGTCGGGCGCGTATTTGTTTGAGCTTGATCAAGCGTTGAATGAGCTCGCTGAAAGAATTGAAATCCTTGATCACAAGTTCACTGAATACGTGAATGGTCTAGAAACGCTTGATGCGCAATTAAGGAAAAAAACCGACAAGGAATATGGGGACGCGCTGAATGCCGTGACTGACAGCAGATCAAAGTGTTTTGACATTGTTTCTTCTCTTGAAGCTTCTTTGATAAAAACTCTTGCTAGCCTGCATGAAAACGCCGCAAACGCTTACGCGAAGCCCGAAGAGGTCAGAGAAAAGCTCGAGGCCCAACGAAAAGGTTTTTCCGCCCGGGGAAATACCCTTTCAGGAATGCGTAGGCTCATTCTGAACAGTGTACAGGAAGTTTTGACTCGGTATGGTCTTGTGCTTCACGAAAGAAAAGAAAAAGGGTTGATCCAGCATCTGCCGTCTGTGGTGACTCAAGCATCAGAAAAGGAGATCGAACTCGATGTGAAAGAGCAAAAAATTGGCGCGCTAAACTCTGCGTCTAGCGCGGTAGTTTCGGATACCCAGGGGCAAACCAAGCTTTTGAACGGGAAAGATGAAGTACTGAACTATGCCGAAACCCATGGATTCGATATCGAGGCCGCCTACGACGCTTTAGAGATCGCGAAGTCTTCGGGCTCGATTGTGGGGTTCGCTGAAAACAGCGCTCAACTTGGAAACGCGATTCAAAACATGATTGCCCACGTGAAAAACACGATGAACCAGAACAACGGTGACTTAGAGCTCGTGTTCGCGTTGGATTATTCCGGCTCGATGAGCGATGACATCCAAAGCGTGATCGCGAATTTGGCCGAGATCACAAAGGCTTTAGAGGCCGTTCACAAGAGCGGTCGAACCGTGAAGCTTGGCATCATAAGTTTTGGCGAGCCCAAGCGCGAGAAGGTTGAGCTTGAATTGACTTCAAATTTCGTATCTGTGCAAACTGCACTTGCTCGCCTTTTCGATGAGTACCATTTGAAGCAGCATTCAACCGATCCGGGTGAGGCCAGTTACCATGGGTTACAGATTGCTCTTGAAGGCATCAGCTGGTCTTCCCAGAACAAGACGATCTTGCTCATCACGGATGAGCCTGCTCATGAATTGCGCGTATCTGACTTTGAAAACTCCGCTATCGTTCGGAACGTGAATCAAAAGCTCAAGAGTTCGGTTACCGGAGTCGTGATTTATCCGATTGTAGTCACTCAATAAGGGATGGTCCGATCCCCTGATTATTACAATCTCACATGAACATCTCTGGTATCGCGGGCTCCCTTCGATTTCAGTTCTCAAGCGGGCCTTCTTTGTTACAATAAATTTTATTGTCGCGATAGTATCCATGAAGGAGACTCACAACAGTGCGATCTCGAGAGACAGTGAAGCCCAGGGAGCGCGCGATCTTGATCGCTGATCCCGATCGTGATTTTCTCAATACGTTTCGCACGGCCGAGGTGAAGGCCATCGCGCCCGGCGCTCTTCCTGTCACCGCTCCTTCAGGGCATGTGGCTCAAGAAATGATCGCTGATCCCAAACGCATGTTCCTCGGCATCTTCGTGAATCTTGATCTCGAGAATCCGAGCGCCGTTTCTGTGATTCGCTGCGCCTATTACCACAGACCGGCGACCCCGGTATATGTGTTGCAAGATGGAAAGCCTTCAACCTTGCTCGAGGTCGAGGACCTGTCAAAATTGGGTATTCGCAAGCTCCTCCAAAAGCCCGTGACCTACGCGGATATGGTGAAACTCGTCGCTCCGATCGCAATCAGCTTTGACGCTGAGAGGGTTTTGAACTCGTCTTATGCTGCGGATGACGGTTTTGATCCTTCTCAAGACTCCCACGACTACCTGCCTCTTCGAGCTGAGGATTTTTTATCGGGCGCAAGGTCGCTTTTCGACATCTATGTGCGCCTGAACACCGGTCGATACGTGAAGCTGTTGAAGGCGGGCGACTCCTTTACCGCTGCAAGGATTGAGTCTTACCTCATCCGTGGCGTCACCCATTTTTTCATTCGGAAGGAAGCCCAAGAGGACTACCTGAGGTACTGCGACTACCTTGCTTCGAATCTACTGCAGACAAAGAAGGCTCCGGCCGACATGAAGGTTCGGCAGATGCTCAACTTTGGCGAGCAGACAATGAATTTCCTCAAAAACCAAGGCGTGGGCGATGCAAACTTGCAGTACGCTGAGAAGTTCATTTCAAACTTGAGCGAGCTCGTATTGCAATTGAGGCTTGAGCGAGAAACTGAGATCAGCGACTTCATCTCGAACGTCGCGGCCTATGAACACGGTGTGGGAACGGCCGTTTTAGCGGGAATACTTGCGAAACACATCGAGATCAAATTTGAAAAACCGCTTCATGCGATCGGCCTGGCCAGCCTTTTGCACGATATCGGCCTCTATCAACTGCCCAAGGAATTGTGGCATGAAGATGAAGCTTTGATGAGCCCAGAGCAGCTCGAACAGTACAAAACTCATCCCATGGTCAGCGCGCAACTCATTCGAAAATTGCGCGCTATCGCGTCTGGGGTCACGCAGACCGTGAATCTTCACCATTTTCGGAAAAAAGGGAGGGGCTTTCCGTCAGAATACCCGTCGGTGACTTTGAGCAAGAGCGCCGAGATCGTGGGCATCTGCGATGAGTTCCACACTTTGATCCGCAGAGCGCTTGAGGATCCGTCATTTGACCTTTTAGACCATCTTGAGCGAGAAACCTTCCCGGGGTTTTCAACGCAAATTGTTTATGCCTTTCGAAGTTGTTTCCTGGGGAAAAAGCCTGGGAAAAAATAGACGCATAGCATTAAGTCGTCGGTCTGATGAATCCTCAGATCAAAACCTCTCACTTAATCCCGCCGCAAATACTCTCGCCAGTGCACGAATTCTAAGATAGACCCTCTTTTAGGGGAGGGAAACCATGGCTTATTCTTGGCTTAGGGGGCGTGGTGCGTTTTTCGCGCGAGTTTTTCTTTTCTTGATGGTGGGGCTTCCAGTGGCGTTTGCCCAAGTTGATTCCGCCACGCAGATTCAAGACGATCTCCCCGGCAATCCGGTTCCCCCGGAGAAGACCCTTCCCAAATACGACGATACCGTTTTCTATCGCACAACCACGATCGAAGCCCGTGGCGCTTATCAAGCCTTTGGCGACAACTCGGGTTATAGTCATGGGGCTGGCATTGGCGCCGTTGTTTTCTTGGATGCAGGTAAATTGGGCATACTGGTGCGTGCAAACGTCGGGGGCTCAGAGCAAGGTTTGTATGCCTTTGCTGAAGGCGACATCCAATTTCGCGCTCGCTTTCGCATCGACCCTGACGAGATCTGGTGGGCTTCGTTTGGAGCCGACCTCTCAGGCCGGCACGCGCGGGACTCGCATCTTGATTCTTATGTGAACGTCCAACCCATGGCCGCGATCGGCATGCTTTATCCTTTTGATGATAGCGGCCAATGTGTGCTCCATCTTTTCGCTAAAGCAGCCCTGGGCATTTGGGACACGAGAACCCAGTCGCCTCGAAAATGGGACGCAAGTTTTGATACGCTGATTCGTCCTGGAGTGGGGGCAGAGACTCTCCTAGACTGCACGGACCTGCGCATTCGAGCAGACTATGAGCATGTGTTTGCTCTTGGAAGCGGTGGTGACGCCGACGCTGGTTCGCTTGAGTCGTCTTATGTCGTGCGGCTGAGCAGAAAGCCTGGAGAGACTTTCTCAATTGGCGGATTCGTGCGTGGCGAGTTTTTGATTGAGCACGGCGCTTCAGGCCTTGATCCCGCTGATCCCCATGGCAAGACGCGCAGTATGGGAGGAGTCTTCGTAGGGCCTGAGATCAGGTTTTGATGTACTTTTGAATCGCCTTGCGCGCTTCCTCGGTCACTTTCGTAAAACGAAACGAAAAGCCGCGCCCATCTTCGAGAACGCGCACGATCTCACCTTCGGCCACGAAGCTTTTTACTTTAGTCGGGTCTCCTGGGCTCACGTTGAGTTTAATGGTCGTTCCAACTTCGCCTGGAACGCGATCCGTGAGCACCTGCATCCCACCTACCGAGATATCGCGGCAAACCGCGATGACGACTTCGCTTTCATTGTGCAAGAAAAGGCGAGCCACCAGAGGCCTGCGAGGGGCCCTGCGGCGCTCGCTCTCATCCGTGCCGGCCTCGCCAGAGATGGCCACTCCCATCGTGCGGTCCGCTGATTTCGAGGCCGCCTTCTTGGATTTGAAGTGAGCCGCGAACTCTTCAATCTCAGCCATGCGCTTCCAATTTGGCCAGCCCGGCATCCAGAGGTAAGCCGAGCGGTCAAGCTTGTGGGTTTTTAATACGTGCTCGAGTTCGGTGCGAGAGAAGGGCCCGTATTGCGAACGGTTGTGATAAAGATAGTAATTTTTAACTTCGGTTTTCGGAGCGGGGATGATGATGGGTTCGCCAGTCGCGGTCTTCTCGCGCTGTTTGATCGATTGCACGCTCGAGGAAGAAGGCTTTTTAGGGACAAGAGTCGAGAACTCTCGTTCATCGCACAATCTTTTCCAGTCACTCCAACCCTGTTTCCAAAGGTAATGCATGAGCGTGATCTCTCCTCGGTGAACGCGTTCGAAAACTTCTTGCGCCGTCAGAGGACCCACCGCTTTTCCTTGAACCGCGATATAATATTTAGGGTCGATGTTATCGAAAAGATATGGCGTGGTGTTTTCCATATCGTTATTTTTACTTGGATCTGGTCAAAAGGCAATGTAGGGAGATTCCAATGCAACAATCAGAGTCGCTTGTGATTTCGGATTCGAAGACGCTTTCGGTGAGGTCTAGCGCTCAGGGGCGTGGGCAAGAGGTCGCTCTTTTCGTGGATTGTTGGCCAGGCGGATCAAAAGAAGGTGATGTGCTCCTTATCGTTCATGGTCTGGGAGAGCACGGAGGAAGGTACCGTCATCTGCCGAAGCTGTTAGGGGAAGAGTTCTCTCGTTTTTATTCCATGGACCAACGGGGGCACGGGCGAAGCGGTGGACTGCGGGGTTATTCGCCTCATTTTGAACAGCTGGCTCAAGATCTCAAACGGGTGGCCAGCGAAGTTCAAGCCAAGGAAGAAGGGAAGCGTCTTTTTTTATTGGCGCATAGTTTTGGTGGACTGGTTGCGTTAAGTTTATTGCTCAAAGAGAAAAAGCTTCCTTTTGCGGGAGCGATTCTTTCCGCGCCTCTTCTGCAAGTCAAAATGAGGGTTCCGCGATGGAAAATTCTTTTGGGCGAGGTTTTGGGAAGAACGCTCTCTCGCATTCAGCTCTCAAATGAGGTGAATCCCTCTCATCTTTCGCACGATCCTGTGGTTGTCGCGGAATACGTGAACGACCGGCTGGTGCATCAGAAGATCACTCCGAGGCTTTACGTCGACATGACTGCGGCCATGCAGTGGATTCGTTCCCAAACCTCA
This sequence comes from Bdellovibrionota bacterium, assembly GCA_040754655.1. GTDB lineage: Bacteria > Bdellovibrionota > UBA1018 > UBA1018 > UBA923 > JBFMCE01. The sequence continues at coordinate 9,813 of JBFMCE010000035.1, forward strand.
GGGCTTAGTTGCCCTGTATTGTTTTTATTGCCCGGAAAAGATCTCGTCGTGGATTCAAAGGCGACTTTAGAGTTTTTTAGAAACCTGAAGTATCGTGATAAGGAGTTGCGAGAATATCCCGGAATGTATCATGAAGTGCTCAACGAGGTTGATAAAGAGCAGGTAGCAAAGGACATTCGCCAATGGCTCAAGAAGACAAGAACACTCAAAGCTTGAAACAAAATCTCATGGATCTGATCCGAAAGCTCTCTTACCGGGAAGGACGTTTTGTTTTGGCGTCGGGCAAAGAGAGCAGTTTCTACGTGGACATTAAGAACGTAGCGCTGCACCCGGAAGGCGCCTTGGCGATCGGACAGCTCGCCTTAGCTTTAGTGGGGAAGAAAAAATTTGGCGGCGTCGGCGGGCCTACGCTTGGAGCAGATCCTCTTGCGACGGCCATCAGTCTTGCGGCCTTCCAAAAAGGAATGCTTCTTCCAGCATTCATTTTGCGCAAAGAACCCAAAAAACATGGCACCTCGCAGTGGATTGAGGGCGTAGAGAACTTGCCGCCGGGTTCTGACCTTTTGGTCGTGGAAGATGTCGTGACAACCGGAGGCTCGTCTCTAAAAGGAATCGAAAAACTCAAGGAAGCTGGATTCAAGGTGAGTACTCTGGTCGCGGTGCTTGACCGTCAAGAAGGAGCCCGGCAAGCTCTAACAGCAAGTGGCGTAGAGCTCGTGGCATTAACCACAATTGATGAAATCAGGAAATCGCGTTAGCCTTAGGAAAAAGGGGCTTATGCTGAAGATTCTCTCTGAACTGAAATTTCATCCCGTCTTGGTTTTGGCGATCGCCACGACATGGGTCGGGGGATGCGCCGGGAAAGACAAACCTCTTGAGCGCTTCGTGGAGTCGCAAGAAAAACGGGTTTATGAGGGCTCAGCCTATGTGCAGGCGGAACTTGATTTTTGGACGGCTTATTATGAGCCCACGATTGAAGATCTTGAGCGCTTTCGAGCAGCTTGGGTCGAGCACGGGCAATCCTTTCCTGACAGCAAGGCGATCGATGAAATCGAGAAAGAACTCAGGCGCCCCAATCAGCGCGTGGCTTTAGTGGCGTTGTTCATGACGGATTATGACAAGGCGGACTTGAAAGACAAGGCTTTGGGATGGGCTGTCAACCCCGTGCCTGAAAAGCTTTCTGAGTTGTCTGAAACAGACCAGGTCTTGAGGCGGTTGATGCCGGTGCGCAATCCATGGGCGCGTTACTTTCTATTGAAGTATCGGCCCGAGTCTTTGATGAATGCCTCCGAGGTTGTCGTCAGCAATCCCACCTCGCGTGTCGGGCTGAAGAGAATCCCTACGGAATCCGGTCCAAGCTTTTGAGCCAATTGACGAAGCAAAGAGTAGTAGCGCAGACGTGTCTTTATCACCAAAGACTCCATGTCGCTGGGCTTGAGGGCGCGTTGGTTTTCGAACTTCAAGAGATAGCTCAAGTGCACGGCGCGTCTTCCCAATTCGAGAAAAGCGCTCTTATAATCTCCTGCCGCAAGCCACAACGAAACCTCATCGATGCCTGTGACATTTTGCGGTAAGGCTTGTCTCAAGCGGATATGGCCTGCCCCCCTCTTCAAATCCAGAGCATGCAAAGATCTGAATTCAGCCACTCCAAAGGCGTTGGCCCAAATCTCGTGGCCTTGTAGTTTTTCTGTTGGATCCAAGAAAAACCAAAGCTCTTTTTCGAAGCCAAGTGGAGGCGGGGACGTCAGCTCACCTTGGGCCTCACGAATTTCCTCACGCAGTTTCGCCATCGACCACGCATTGAATTCTTCCAGGGAGAGACCTTGCTCTTGGATTTTCAGCGCCATCCATGCCGGCACGAGAGCTTCGATCCATATTTTGAGGGAAGCCGCGTCTTTAGCTTGAGGCGCCGACAGTTCGACGCTCCCCTCGCGTGAGAGAAGGCTCGTCTTGAATTGCGAGAGGGCAAACTCTCTTGAGACCAAAAGGGACGTGATCGAGAGGTCTGGATGCTCAGGAGGACGGTGAATCACAAACTGCATGGGCGTGCTTGAGTCAGCGACAATTTGAATTGAAATCTTCTCAGAGTTGATTTGCTCAAAGAGTCGAAGGCTGACCCCAGTGGCTTCGGCGAGCTTCGGGTTGTCGCTGGTTTGAATCATCATTCGCCCGACAAATTCCGCCGCGATTTTTTGAATCGCATGGGATGGAACGAGATCGATCCAGCATTTTTGCGATGGTGAACCGATCAGCGCCGCTTGAGCCTGGTTTGAAAATAAGATTAAAAAAGTGAACGACAAGCGATGCAGAAGAATCTCGAAACGTCGCATGCAAGTTTTCTAGCAAAACTCAAGACGAGGCGCAATTTCTGCTCAGAAAGCTTTTAAAATGAGAGCGAGAGACCAACTCTCAGGAGGCTTTCCGCCCATTCCACGGTTTGATCCGGCGGCAGGATCACGATCCAGGTTTTTCCGCTCTTCGAGAGTTCGGGACAAGGGGTATAGCCTTGCGCAAAGGCCTCAAGCATCAAGGTGCTCGAGAGATCAAAGACAAGGATGGGGGTTTTCTGAAGAAGGGCGTTGATCTGAGAGATTTCGATGTGTTCGCGGGCCGTAAGAAGCTGCGTGGGGATGGGTTTCGCGTTGAGATCGAGCAGTCGGTTCTTCGGATCAGTGCGTTTCTTCAGGCTGGGTCCATAAAGGCGCTCTACGAGTTCGTAGAGCACCTCCTTGCGAACATGGGAGGTGCGGTAAAGCAAGCTTTCTTGGATGGTATCCCCGTACAGAAGGGGGGAGCGCCCTAAAATCACAGCGCTTGTGGTTCGCGCGGCGGTCTTTTGAAGAGAGCGCACTCGGGTTTGAATTTCGACGCGGCTTTGCGGAAGTTCAACAAAGCCTAGAATCCAATCGCAGAAGAAATGCTTGCGGTAATTGTCTGTTCCGACGAGGGCGATCTTTTCGCCAGACCGAATATGAATGGGTTCATGCGAAGGTGATTCTTGTGCCCAAATCTCTGCACCTCCGGTGGTGAGGTAAGTGGTGAGGCAGGCTCGCTGATTTTCTGGTTTTTCTATTTTTGGCTGAATGCCCAGCCAGCTCAGTACAGTCATCTTGGTTCTCTTTAGAGAGCAAGGGATGTACCAATAGCCGAGTATAGTGCTTTAGATTTGAATCCCGTAAATGCTTGAATTTGTTTGGTAAAAAAATCGCTCCTTCGGTTCATTGCGTCAGTAGCTAGGTGCATTTTGACCCTAGGAGCAGATCGAACCAGCGTCAGCTGGGGCATTAGAGAATCGTGTTTTTCTTAAAAAACCGGTCATCGGTCGAGGGGTAATCGAGGTTGAAATGAAGGCCACGGCTTTCTTTGCGCAAAAGAGCGCTCTCGACGATCAGCTGCGCGATGGTCACAAGATTTCGCAGCTCAATCAGGTCGGGTGTCAATAAGTAATTCCAGTAATACTCTTGAACCTCATGCGAGATGAGTTGCAGCCTCGCGCGCGCTTTCTGAAGCCTGCGGTCGGTTCGAACAATGCCGACGTAATTCCACATGAGCGTGCGCAGTTCCTTCCAAGTGTGATCAATCGTAATGCGCTCTTCCATGGGAACGGCCATCCCGGAATCCCACTCGGGCAGGTGGTCTGGCAGAGACGAGGGGGAGACGTTCTTTGTTTTTGCCTGCTTGAACCGCTCTTTGATCCGGCGCAAAGCGCGGTCTGAAAAAACCACAGCCTCGAGCAAAGAGTTGCTGGCAAGCCGATTGGCGCCGTGCAGGCCTGTGCACGCTGCCTCACCGATTGCATACAAGTTTTCAATCGAGCTCTCTCCACTATCGTCGGTATAAACCCCGCCGCAAGTGTAGTGCGCCGCTGGCACCACTGGAATAGGTTCTCGTGTCAGGTCGATGCCATACTTCAAGCATTGAGCATAGATGTTCGGAAACCTGCGCTTCAAGAACTCTGGCTCATGTTTTCTCATGTCTAAGAAGACGCATTTGGCTCCAGAGCGTTTCATTTCCGAATCAATGGCTCGTGCGACGATGTCACGGGGGGCTAGGCTTCCCATCGGGTGGTATTTCGCCATGAACGGGGTTCCGTTCCGGTCGATGAGTTCGCCGCCTTCTCCCCGCAAGGCTTCGCTGATGAGAAACGATTTCGCTTCAGGATGGTAAAGGCAAGTCGGATGAAATTGCATGAACTCTAGGTTAGCAACCCGGGCCCCGGCTCGGTAGGCCATTGCAATTCCGTCGCCAGTCGCGACATCTGGGTTTGACGTGTAGAGATAAACTTTTCCCGCGCCTCCGGTGGCGAGGCAAATGGCTTTTGAGCCGATGGTGTGGATTTGATTTCCCTCGATATCAAGAACGTATGCGCCGAGGCAGCGGCGTCGTTCGGTAAACTGCCTTCCCCGGCGAACTAAAGCACGGGGAACATTCGTGATCAAATCGATGGCGATGTGTTGCTCGAGAACTTGGATGTTTGGATTCGCGCTGATCTCTGCGAGCAGGGCATCTTCGATCGCTTGGCCCGTAAAATCACTCGCATGCAAGATGCGCCTGGCGCGGTGTCCTCCCTCACGCGTGAGATCATAAATTTGCCCAAGGTTGGGGGCTCCGTTCTCAGGATCTTCCGCAAGAGGTTTTTCACGCTTTGAAAAAGGAACGCCCCACTGAATGAGCTCTCGGATTCGGTCTGGTCCCTCTCTTACGGTGAGCTCCACGACCTTTTCATTGCAGAGGCCCGCGCCGGCTTCCAGGGTGTCTCGGATATGGCTTTCAAACGAGTCGTCTTCTGAGAGCACGGACGCGATGCCGCCTTGAGCGTACCGTGTTGCGCCTTCTTCTTTGCGTGCTTTCGTTACAATGACGACCCGTCCCAACTGGGCGGCCTTCAAAGCAAACGAAAGTCCCGCGATTCCAGATCCTAAAACAAGAAAATCAGATTCGACTCGCATATAAACCGGAGGTATCCTCTACCATAAGGATGAAGATGAGATCCAGAAAAGCATGGATTGTGCTTCTGTTTGCGGTTCCAGCTCTCGCAGTGGGACTCAGCCTAGGGGGATTTTTGTATCTTTTTCAGAGATACGAGGCTTCCCAGCGACTGGCGCAAGCGGGTGAGGTGGCGGCCTATGAGCTGAAACGATTGACCTCGACCTACAATTATCGGCTCAATCTTGTTCGAGAAGAGCTTTTTCATATTTACAACGAGCAAGTGAACCTCTCTCGAGTTTCTGATGAGAACCAACGCTCAAAGCAGCTGTTCTTTCGTCGCCGACACCTGGGCGCCTACGGAGTGCTCGTACAGAATTCCGCTCGACAGTGGGTCGTGCAGAAGTATTTCCTGAAAGACGGAGCGATACGACTGCCTGAAGTGAAAGAGTTGTTAGAGGTCTTTAAGACGTCGGCCGCCGCCATGGCAGGCTCAGGCTATGTCGTCGAACAACTCAGCTCGAAGTTGTTTGCCGACCTTTGGGAAGGTCAGGAAGGTTATCTTGCGGGCTTTTTGCAAAAAGACGATGCAGGAAACCTCTTTGCGTTGATCGGAGTTTTCAGGCCAAGCTATCTTTTCTCTTTCTGCGGCGCTTTCGCGGATTCTTTTGGTGCGATGGGGGTCAATGCGTTCGTCATGGATTCCCAAGGAAAGGCGGTTTGCCATTCACAAGCTCGCTTGCAAGGCACCCTTATCAGTCGACCCGGTATTTCAACTCCCACCGGTCCCTTGCAATATGAGACTTTAGCCGGCGTGTTAGTCTCAGCATTCGTGCGGAAAGTCGATCCTGGCAAGTTGGTGTTGGTCGCCGAGGTAGAGCCTGATCCTGTGCGAAAGGGGCCTTCTCCGTATCCAGCCGTTGTTTTAGCGACAGCGGTTTTGGTCGCGGGGCTTGCATGTTTAGGATGGGTTTTTGCGCGAAGCAGAGACGATTCCGAAGACTTGAATCTCTTAAGGCAAGAGAAGATTGAACTTGAATCCACCGTCCTTCACTTGCAGCGGTCTCAGGCGTTTGTCGCTCATTTCCAAAAAAACCTGGTCGATTTGGCTCATAACGAAGATCTTGCGAAAGCGTTTGTTCGTTCCTTGGCGGTTTGGAATGCGCCGGTGCTCTGGTTTGAAAAACGCGGCGAAGTTTTTGAACTGAGAGAGTCGGTGCACTGGGATGATTCACGACAAGTGGCTGTGGAGGCGCCAACAGGCGGCGTGCCAGATTCTATCGGAAGAGACCCTAAAGTGCTCGCAACTCTCGAGGAACAACTTGGGCGACGCGACCTTTTCGCGCAACCCGTTGTTTTCGGGGACTCGCTCTTGGGCCTGTTGGTTGTGGCGGGCGAGAGCGTGGATTTCGATCTTCTTCCTCAACTTGCGCAAATTTACGCATTTGTTTCTCAGGCAAGAGCGACAACGCGCCGGTTTCAGGAATCATCGTCCTTGGTTGCGACGGAGCATGCGCCAGCTCTGGAAGGCGTGATTCGTGAGAACTAAGTTTCCATTGCGGCCCTCTCTCAGTGGCTCTCGCACGGTGGCCATCGTGAATTCGAGGGCGCTCGGATACAACTTGAAGCAATTGATCAAGGCTTCGGAGGCGGCTCATCCCGCGCTTGTCGGAGCCGTTCCCATGGTCAAATGCAACGCGTATGGGCATGGGCTCGTGGCAGTCGCGAAAAAATTTCGGCAGAATCGCAAAGTCGTGGCTCTTGGCGTGGCTACGCGAGCCGAAGCGATTGAATTGCGCGAATCGGGGATAAGCGAACCTATTTGGGTGTTTTCAGATTCGGCGCCTTGGGGCGACGAGCTTGCGGGGCTTGTGTCCAGGTACCGGTATACTCCGATCTTTCATTCTATCGAAGACTTGAGGGCGGCACTAGCGCCTCGTTACAAAAGTCTTTGGAAGAGATGCGAGTTTCAAGTCAAGTTCAACACCGGCATGAACCGCTTGGGCATATCGGTGGAAGATGCGGGGCTCGTGCGCAGGTTGGTGAAGAGGTCGAAAGTCAGGGTTGCGGGCGTGTGTTCTCACTTGGCCTGCGCTGACCAGCCAGGCAATGCGGTCACCCGTTCCCAGACGAGCAGGTTCATCGAAGTGGCGCGAAATTTTTCTAACGATACTTCGTATATCCATTGCTCGGGAACTTCGGCCATTCTTCATGGAAAACATTTAGGGCTAGGGGCTCTCTGCAATGTCGTGCGTCCTGGGATCGGTTTGTACGGCTACGCGGGCAAAGAAGGCCGAAGCCTTCAGCTCAAACCAGCGCTCAAGTGGGTGGCGCAAGTTTTAGCCAGGCGAGACTTGAAAGCTTCCGAGTGTGTTGGATACGGCGCGACTTGCAGGCTCAAGTCGTCCGCTTCTCAAGCTATTATTGGGGTTGGATACGGCGATGGCTTCAAACGCATTTTATCGAATACGAAGATTCTCGTGGGTAGAAACGGGAAGAGGCACGCCATCGATGTCTTGGGACGGGTGAGCATGGATCTTACCTCATTGCGGCTCGACCTTCGTCCGGGCAGTTGGGTTGAGCTTCTAGGCACTGATATCCGTCAAGCGGAGATCATGGCGAAAAACGCAGAGACCATCGTTTACGAGCTCTTGACTTCAATTTCTCAGAGAGTTCCGAGGGTTTATACATGAAGCCTGCGAATGTGGTTGAATCGGTTGGCGCTCTGTTTCTAAGCTTCATCGAAGAGACTGGCAAGGTCTCGCAGTTCTTCGCGCAAGCATGTTATTGGATGATGCGCCCGCCGGTCAGGTTGAGGCTCTTCCTGGATCAGTTTTTATTCGTCGCCAACAAGTCGGTGTTCATCGTGGGGCTTACCGGTTGGTTTAGCGGCATGGTGTTTGCGATCCAAATTTATTTCGGCTTTCGGATCATCAATGCCGACGCCCTTGTGGGGCCGGCGGTCGCGATCGGGATGGTCAGAGAGCTGGGACCCGTCTTCACCGCGATAGTCGTGACTGGGAGAGCGGGCGCCGCGATGGCGGCGCAGCTGGGCACGATGCGGGTGACTGAGCAGATCGACGCCATGGACGTGATGGCGGTGAATTCGATTCAATATCTGGTGGTTCCGCGGATCATCGCAAGTTTTATCGCGCTTCCTTTGCTGACCAGCCTTTTCATCTTCGTCGGCAATGCGGGCAGCTACTTCACCGGCGTCTATATACTTTCTATTGATCCGGTGATCTTTTTTGCCCACCTGCAAGAGATCGTTTACTTGCGCGACGTCGCGCAAGGGTTGATAAAAGCTGCCGCATTTGGCATCATTTTTTCTACGATCGGTACTTATAAGGGGTATTTTACGCAAGGCGGCGCGGAAGCCGTGGGGCGTTCAACCAATGAAGCAGTCGTGATCACGCTGGTGCTGATCTTGGTGAGCGATTACTTCTTGACCTTGATGGTCCATGCGCTTCTGTACCGATCGCTGTAGTTGAAGTCTAGCAGTCTTAAGTTGTTGTGGTTTTTTTACGGAGGATGAGCCACTGAAACACTCCAACGATCTGATTGCGGTCGACGTCCGCAATATCTCCAAGGCGTTTCGCAATGGGCGTTATCCGGTATTTCAAGGCGTGAGCCTGCAGATCCCGCGCGGTGAAATCACCTTCATTTTAGGGCCCTCTGGAGTGGGGAAGTCGGTTTTGCTCAAACACATCCTCGGGCTTCTCAAACCCGATAGCGGCGAAGTTCGTATTTTCAATGAACCCATTCCCTACCATGATCCGCAGCAACTCAATGAGATGAGGAAAAACTTCGGCATGTTGTTTCAATACGCCGCGTTGTTCGACGACTTCACTGTTTTTCAGAACGTCGCTTTTCCATTGGTCGAGCACCGCCGCAACATGCCTCTGAGCGAAGTTCGAGCGAAAGTGGCTCAAACGCTTCGGGCCGTGGGGCTTGACCCCGATCAGACGATGGACAAACTTCCCAATGAACTTTCCGGTGGGATGAAAAAACGCGTGGGCCTCGCCCGCGCGATCGTGCTCGAGCCCGAGATCCTGCTTTACGATGAACCCACGACGGGGCTTGATCCGATGACAAGAGCGATGGTCGATGATTTGATCGTTGAGACGAACAGCAAGTTTGGATTGACTTCGCTCGTGATCAGTCACGATATCCCTTCCGCGTTGTATTCAGCGGATCACATCGGGTTTTTGTACGAGGGTAAAATCGTATTTTGGGGAAAACCCGACGAGTTTCGAAAATGTGACCATCCAATGGTGCAAGGCTTCTTAAAGTCGGAAGAGCGGCATCGGAAAGAGATGCACGCATGAGCGCAGAACTGAAGGCCGGGGTTTTTGTTCTGGCGGCGATTTCGGCACTGGTCTACATGACCACCCGGCTCACGCAAAACCGATACACGTTGTCAGGCACGAAGAAGTACTACGCGCTGATTTCTGATGCGACAGGACTGCTTTCCAAGAGCAAAGTCAAGATGTCGGGCCTGGATGTAGGGCAATTGAAGAACATGGAGCTCGCCGGAAACAAAAAGGTCCGGGTGACCATTGAAGTCGCAGCCGACATGAATCTTTACAAAGATGCGACCATCGCGGTGAAGTCGATCGGTTTCTTAGGCGACAAGTATCTCGAGCTGCATCCGGGGGCGCAGTCAGCGGGCGTTCTCGAAGAGGGAGGCTACATCGCCGAAGGAGATGACGGCGGCAGCATCGACAGCTTGACTCGCAAGACGGGCGAGCTTGTCGATAACTTGAAGGATATCGCGCTCGTCTTGAAAGACGCCCTGAAGGGAGCAGGAACTGATGGCGACGGCACGAGGCTCGATCGCATTCTAGACAATATGGAGCAATTCTCGGAAGGGCTTGCCGAGATCGATAAGCTTGGCCATCTGGCGGATCGTTTCAGCGAAATCGCGGACAATGTGCGTGATATCACGGCGCGGGTGAATAGAGGCGAGGGAACGGTAGGAAAGCTCCTTACGGATTCAGAAACCATCGACAAGATCAACCAGACGATCTCGGGCGTGAACAAACTCGTAACCAAAGTGGACAAGCTTCAGGTCATTGTTGACGCTAAAAGCGCCGCTTTAGTGGCGCGCGGCGGGTCTCGTTCGAATTTCTCAGTGATGATCCAGCCGACATACGATAAATACTATCTATTTGGTATTACGACCAGGCCGCAAGGCATCACGACGATCAAGCGCACTGAGACCACTCCCAATCCTGATCAGCCAGGAGCCGTGTCCAGCGTCACTGAAACCAAGGAAACGGAAGAGGCGGGCATTGGGATCAATGCGCAGTTCGCAAAACGTTTTGGCGATGCCGTATTCAAGTTCGGCCTTTTCGAGAGCACGGGAGGCCTCGGGATCGATTACAACCTTCTAGACGATCGCGCCAAGATCTTCGGCGAAGTGTATCGCTTCAGGTCGGGCAACAGCCCTCAGGTGAATTTTGGGGCTGAGGTGCAAGTATACAGACCATTTTATATTTGGACGGGCGTGGATTTCTTGCTCACCAGCGTGAATCGCAGCTATTTCGTCGGCGGCGGTATCCGGTTCACTGACCAAGACTTGAAGGCGCTGATCGCTACCGCGGCAAGCAGCGGTAGCTTGCGATAGCGTGAGAAACATCATGATGGCTGCTCATGGGAAACAAAGGCAGTGGCTGATCAGGAAAGCGGAGCATGGCGCCGCTTCGAACCTGTACACGCTTCTCGGCCCCTACTGGACGGATCAGATCAAATCGATGATTGAACAAGGCATGCTCGAAGCTGATGATGAGCTTTGCGCTGAACAAGGCTACTGGTTCGCGTTGCATGAAGTGACCGAAGTAAAGAACCATTTCAAACTTGATTCGGTGATTTTGCGTCGGTTCATGAAGGAAGAAGACGATGAAGCCACCCAACCCGAGATCTTGCTGGACGAGCCGTCTGAGGGCGTTGATCCTGATTCGACAGGGTTGATCCGGCTTCCCTCGCAAACGGCAGCCAAGCAAAATCCGGGTACTGGCAATAGCTTAACGACTGAAGGTTCGTCGCAATCTCCGTTGCTCACTTCGCAAGAGCTTGCGCAGAGATTTCGCCGCGTCAGTCATGCCGAGTCGCTGGGTTATTTCAACGCTTGCCGTGTTTCCCAAAGCGCCATAAAACTCGAACGCAGCAGATTTTGGAGTATTATTTTCGTGGCTTGTGTGGTCTTAGCGAGTTTAGGTGTTCTATGGGTCCTTCGAACTTTAAAGCCTTAAACGGCAATAAAACAAAAAAATTGCGCGCTGGCATTGAACGAGATCCGATTTGGAGCCCTATCCATGCCGGCACTGGCATGTCAAGGCTTGCTCCGCCGTGGGGGCGGGATCAGGTGCGTTGGCTCTCGGACGGCTACTATGTCTTGAGGCTCGCGACTGAGGAGCAGAGCCGGTGGTTTCTCGGATGTGGTCTTTCCTGGAGAAATGCGTTTCCCCATGAGCGCACTTTCCGACGCTCGGCGATCGACAAGGGCGCCGTCATCGAGAGACTCGCGATGAATCCTTGGCCAGCGCATCTCGGAGTCGATTTTCCATTTCAAGAGTGGCGCGCCGTCCTCGCGCAAGCAATCGAGAAGTCCGAGACCGTACTGGATAGCGGTCACATCACCCTTTGGCGGCTAGAGCAATTGCCCGAAGTTTTGAGCTCGTTTCAGGGAAACTGCGTGGTGCTGGATGGACACCATTCCAGGCGCGCGCAGCGCAATCTTCGTTTGAAGAAGTTTTTTGGATGGGTCGAGGCCCTGGATTCGCCGCAACTCCAAGTTCGCGCTATCCATCGATCGGGTTGGCTCGCTCAATGGCTCGATGAGCTGATCGCTTCGCGGTCGATCATGAGGCTAGAGCGTGGCTCCGAACCACAACCCTGGCAGATGAACTGCTCTCAGGTGGTCGAGGTCGTTCAAGCTGACAAGAGATGGTGGTGCGAGGTCTGTGATTTCGAGAAAGGCGAGACCGCGCTGGATGCGCTTACGCGGATGGCGAAAGGAAGAGTGCTGTTTCGATCAAGCTCGAGTTTCGAAGAAATCTTGAATTGGCTTGAGAATGTCGAAGTAGACACCGCGCTCAGGTTGCCAGCTCCGACGAAGGAGTATGTCTTGCAGCGGAGTTTGGAACGAAAGCTTTTCCCGCAAAAGGCGACGTATTTCTATCCTAAGATTCCTTTTGGTTTGTTGGTGCAAGACCTGCGGCAAGAGTTGGAATAGCGGGTTGCTCATTCACTTGGTTCGGGGCTCGCCATTTTGTATCTCAGCGCCTTGACCCGTTTTTCTTTAAATTCGCGCTCATATTTCGCGATGATTTCTTGCTCAAGGTACCGCAAGCTTTGCAGCCAGGCCGAACTTTGCGAGGCCACCAAAAGCACTCCATTGTCGAGCATCTTGGCCGGCCAGCAGTGTTTTGCCACCCGATCCCCGACGATCCGAGGCCAGGCTTCATAGACCTCGAACTCACGCGTGCGTTCGCGGTAATTTGGGGTGCTTTTTAAGACTTCGGATAGGATTTTCTTGAGCAAGTCCATAGTTGTGAGCCTTACCCCTCTATATCTCTCACGACATTATTTACAACACTACGAAGATTCAATACGCTAACTTTATGAACGACCACTCATCGCCAGCCGATCCTAATGTGCGGTATTTTTCTGTCCCCCTGCTGCAACTTTCTGCGGAGCGTGAATTCCCGGGAAACGTGTATCTTTGCCTCAATCACAAGATGGTGAAGTATCGCAATCGAGGAGATAAGCTTGACGCAGAGTCTTTCAACAAGCTGGTTTTCAACCATGTAAAGATCGTCTTTATCGAAGATTCCGACCGAGAAGCCTTCGACAAGTGGCTCGCAGAGGGCAACTCTCAAGACCAGTCTGAAGCCTTGCTCATTGCCGAGAACCCTGAGGCAGGCCCCATTATCGAGGCCATCCAAGAACAGCGCAGGGCGATGATGGATATTTTTGAATCTCCTAGGGAGGATGGCGCGATCAAAGGAGCGATCGACACTTCAAAACGCATGGTGACAGAGTTTTTGCGCAAACCCTTTGCGCTGAGCAATGTTCAGGCCTTACAGAAGTACTCAAAGGGGTGCGTCGATCATTCCGTGAATGTTTCGATGCTCTGTGTATTTTTGGGGCTAAAAATGGGGTATTCGCATCAACTGATCCTTGAAAATCTTGCTCTGGGCGGACTTTTTCATGATCTTGGCAAGACCGAGGTTTCGCCCAACGCCGACGACTCCCCCATGACCGGCGAAGATGACCCTGCCATGAGAGAGCATCCCAAACTCGGAGCTGAATTGATCGAAAAGCGTAAAGAATTCAACAATGAAGTGCGCATGATCATCGCACAACACCATGAGTACCTGGATGGCACCGGATATCCAGCCGGCCTTAAGGGCTTGGCGGTTTATGATCTGGCAAGGCTCGTGGGCATTGCCAACGTTTATGACAATTTGATCTCAGAGAGCCAGGCTCCAACGATGAAAGAACGTGTGAGCGAGGCCTTAGATCGCTTAGAGAGTGATTTTGAGGGCAAGTTTGATCCTAAAAAGCTGGAAAAAGTGATCAAGATTCTGAGATATAGCTTCGTATGAGCAGTGATATTTTTGACCACCGACAGATCGAGCCCAAATGGCAAGAGACCTGGAAGAAAGCCCATTTCTTTGAAGTTCAACCCGAGAAGGGGCGCCCTAAGTATTACATCCTAGAGATGTTTCCATATCCTTCGGGCACGATTCACATGGGCCACGTGAGGAACTATACGATTGGCGATGTCATGGCCCGTTACAAGGCCCTGCGTGGATTCAACGTGATGCATCCCATGGGTTGGGACGCCTTCGGTCTGCCTGCTGAGAACGCCGCAATCAAGAACAAAACCCATCCCGCGAAATGGACCTATTCCAACATCGCTTACATGAAGCGGCAGTTTGAGCGCATGGGATGGTTGTTCGATTGGAGAAGGGAAGCCGCAACCTGCTCGGCGGATTACTACAAGTGGGAACAACTTTTTTTCATCAAGATGTATGAAAAGGGGCTGGCCTACCGCAAGCTCTCGACCGTGAACTGGTGCCCCAGCTGCAATACCGTGCTCGCCAATGAGCAGGTTGAAGCGGGTAGGTGCTGGCGCTGCGAGAATGAAGTCACGACCAAAGAACTTGTGCAGTGGTTCTTGAAGGTCACCGCTTACGCTGAAGAACTCTTAGAGGGTTGCGATAAGCTCACGGGCTGGCCTGAGCGCGTGAAGGCCATGCAAAAGCATTGGATTGGCAAGAGCGAAGGCGCTGAGATTTTATTTGAAGTCGCGGATGGGCCGAAACGGGGGACGAAAATCCCGGTCTTCACAACGAGGCCCGATACCGTTTGCGGTGTTTCGTTCATGAGCCTGGCTCCTGAGCACCCGCTTACTTTAGAGCTTGCTCAAGGCACTTCGCAGGAGGCGAAGGTAGCAGAGTTCGTCGAAAAAGTGCGCAAGGTGGATAAGATCAAGCGCACAGACGAGAATTACGAAAAAGAAGGCGTGTTCGTCGGGGCGCATGTTTTGAATCCGGTCACAGGCGGGAAGTTGCCCGTTTATGCGGCGAACTTCGTCTTGATGGAGTATGGCTCTGGAGCCGTGATGGCGGTGCCCGCGCATGATGTACGCGACCATGCGTTTGCGAAGAAGTACGGACTGCCCATTCAAGAGGTGATCCATTCGGAAACTCCGCATCCTAGCGTGCAAGAACAGGCGTTCACAGAGCAGGGCTGTCTTGTGAATTCGGCGCAGTTCTCTGGTTTATCGAGCGAAGAAGCCAAACAAAAAATCCCTCATTGGCTGCAAGAGAAGGGTTTGGGCAAGCCCACGGTGAATTACAAACTTCGCGATTGGGGAATCTCCCGCCAGAGGTATTGGGGAGCTCCGATTCCCATGATCCATTGCGCGAAGTGCGGAACAGTGCCGGTGCCTGAAAAAGACTTGCCCGTGATTTTGCCCGAAGACGTTGAATTTACGGGCGAGGGCGCAAGTCCATTGGCAAAGAGCGAGAAATTCCTGAACGTTCCGTGCCCGAAATGCGCAGGACCTGGTCAGCGCGAGACTGATACGATGGACACCTTCATGGAGTCGAGTTGGTATTACTTGCGGTTTTGCTCGATTCCCAGCGCAGAAAGGCCTTTTGTCGCTGAAGACGTGAAATACTGGTGTCCGATTGACCAGTACATCGGCGGAATTGAGCATGCGACGATGCATTTATTGTATTTTCGATTTTATCACCGCGTGCTTCAAGATTTGGGGTGGTTGCCCAAAGACATCTCTCGCGAGCCTGCGGAAAAGCTTTTGAACCAAGGAATCGTCTACAAAGACGGCGCGAAAATGAGCAAGAGCAAGGGAAATATCGTCGACCCTGATGCGCTCATTCAAAGGTACGGGGCCGACACCACCCGCCTTTTCGTTTTGTTCGCAGCACCGCCTGAGAAAGTGCTCGAGTGGAGTGACGCGGGCGTTGAGGGATCGTACCGTTTCCTGGGTAGGGTTTGGAGGATGTTCCAGGGAAATTTAAGTTTGATCCAAGACGTTCAACCTTACAGCGCAGCCCATTCCGATTTGAATCACGTGGATGCCAAGAAAGTGCGCACAAAAACCCACCAGACGATTCAAAAGGTCACGGCTGATCTTGAACAGGATTTTCGTTTCAACACCGCGATTTCAGCCATCATGGAACTTGTGAATGAAATCTACGGGTTCAAGGTGGAGCTGAGCGATCAAGTGGGCCGTCAGGTTCTTCGTGAGTCGATTGAAAGCGTGGTGCGTCTGTTGAATCCGTTTGCTCCGCACCTTACGGAGGAGCTCTGGCAAGCGCTGGGAAATACCACGTTGCTCTCTAAAGAGAAGTGGGTGGATCACGATCCTAGCGCGGTCGAACTTGATGTGATCACCATCGTCGTTCAAGTGAACGGAAAACTTCGAGCCAACCTGATGCTCTCGAAACACGTCGATAAAGATGCTTTGGCGCAGATCGCGGCGAAAGACCCCAAGGTGCAGGGGCATTTGGAAGGCAAAGAAATCATACGCACGGTCGTCGTGCCGGGCAAGCTTGTGAATTTTGTGGTGAAATGAATCAAATCCAACGGATTTCCTTCTCTTTTGCGCTTTTAGGATTCTTGCTGAGCAGCAGCGGGTGCGGGTACACCTGGCGTAACAAGAGCAATCCATGGAAAGCGCAAAAGGTCGAACGGGTTTACATCAAGGCGATGATCAACAATACCTTGCGCTCAGGGCTGGAGGTTCCATTCACAAGCGCGCTGATACGAGAGTTTTCGCGAGGGCCAAAGGTTCGCATCGCCTCAAACGAAGAGAACTCGGATGCAGTGATTGAAAGTTCATTAGATGCGGTAGGATCGTCGATTGGCCCGACAACTACCGTAGATCGGCTATCGCAAGATCCGGCGGCGCGAGCGTTCAATGATTACGTCATTGCTTCTGAGTATTCCGCCTCGGCAACCATCACGGTGAGCCTTGTGCGCAAGCAAGACAAGAGGGTGCTCTGGACAAGGGCGTTTAGCGAGAGCAAGACCTATCCCGCGAACAACCGTTTTGGTTTGGTGGGTTCTACTTCCGCGTTGATCAACAGCTCTCAAGAACAGTTGGCGCTCAATGAGATCGCTCAAGTTCTTGCCAGCGATGCGTATGATACGATGTTCGAGGCTTTTTAATGATGGCGACGACTTTATTGACCGCGAAACAAGCGATCACAGAGCTCGAAAAAGGCAAAGCCAAACCCGTTTATTATCTCTACGGCGAAGAGCCGTTTAAGATACAGGAGTTTGTTGAAAAGCTTTGCGCTCTGGCGTTTGGCGAAGATCCATCAAAGTTTGAATCTTCCGCTGCGTTAGAGAAGTCTTTTTCTTTTTGCATCGACCGGCTTGATGGCGCTTCAAGCACGGGTGGCGATGTTCTTGAGGCTATTCAGAGCATCGGCCTGTTTGGCTCGGCGCAGTCGGGCGGCCGCCGGGTGGTTCTTGTCAGGCAAGCCCATCAAATGAAAGACGTGGATACGTTGGCGAAACCTCTGTTTGATTCGGCGCCGGAGTCTCCGTGGGGCGAGAACATCTTGGTGCTCATTGCGGACTCGCTTGATGGAAGAAGAAAATTTCACCAGTGGCTTAAAAAACAGGGCTTCACTTTAGAGTTCAAACCGGCGCGTGATGCGGAGCTTTTGCAGTGGGTTCAGTACCTGGCCAAGAAGAGGAACCTGAATATCGCGCCCGAAGCCGCTCAAGTTCTGGCAGCCCAATCTGAAGGCTCTCTTTACCGCCTGGCTCAAGAGATTGAAAAAGCCTGGTTGTTCGCTGGCGCAAGCCCAAACTTAAGCTTGAGCCTCGAACACATCGCTGCAGTCAGTTCTTATCAAGGCAGCTTCGAGATGGTTGAACTTGTTCGCGCAATATTAGAGTCAAAACGGACTCGCGCGCTTTTGCTTGCAGAGAAGCTTGTTCGTACTCCTGAAGAAGCTTTGGGCTTGGTTGGTTTTCTCACTTGGGCAGTCAAAAATCCGGGCCGGGGTTTTGCTGGAACGATCGTCGGTGGCAGGCAACGCGCCGAGCGGCTCGTGGGGGCGCTGGTTGACTTGGATGAGCGCTTAAAAACATCAGGGCTGGACGCGCCAGCCCTGATTGAAGAATTCGTAATTTCTCAAAGTCGTTAACCCAGCCTCATTCAGCGGCGCAATCGCCTGCCTTATAAAGCTGGGCTAAAGATAAAATATCAGCGAGAAGCGCTCGTCTGAGATTGAGCTTTGAATTTCTTACACAGTGCAGCAGCCAAACGAGAAACCTTTCGGCTCGCGCGTTGTTTTGCAAGGACGCCTTTGCTTGCCGCTTTTCGAAGGGCGCGTTCACCTGAGCGAAGAGCCTTCAAGCCCTCTTCCAGTGAAGGAGCAGACAAAATGCCCTGAATGGCTTTTTTAGTTTCCGTCCTTGCTTTTGAGCGAAGCGCTTGATTGCGGTCCCGTCGCTTCTCATTCTGACGCGCGCGTTTTAATGCTGATTTGTGGTCTGCCACAACAAATTCCTCCAAAAATTTTGAATCTAAACGAAGCCACTCTTCTACCTAGAATCCTCAACGATTTCAATACGAAAAGTAGGTCGTTTTAGTCGTGTACGACAAGCTGGGACCCGAGATGGGCCGGATGAAGATGGCATTGGATCGGGTGAATGCCTTCTTTGTCTGCTACAAATTTAATGGTTTTGCCCTTGGTGTCAGCAACCTCTACGACTTTAAACGCAGGAATCGTAAAGCCGTGCACGCTATTAGGGCCGGGCACTTTGCTGATGGCGGTGATTTCAACCGTATCCCCTTTATTGACATGGATCGATGAGGGGTGCCACACTTTTACTCCATTGATTTCAAAGGCATAAAAAGTAAATTTCCGGGTTTCGGCAAACACGCTCTGTGCCACCAAAAGCCCCGTCAGGGTAAGAACGAACAGAGTCATCCTTCGCATGAGAGATCTCCTTGAATAAAAAAGGATTGAGATTTGCTCAAGAGACTAGGCAATCGATCTCTTCCTTGTCAATAGAAGCGAGCAAGTTAGAAAAGAAGTTTGCTCAGCGGGATCCATGCACCCATCAAGAGCAGAGCAAGGGCGCCAGCTCTGCGAAGAAAGACTAAAAGTTCAGTCGGAATTCCTGGCAGAAAGTGAAAATCCAGCGGGTCTGGTTCCTTTGACCGAACGTGTATGATTCCTAGGGCCATCAGTCCTGATCCCAAAACAATATGCAAAAGATGCGGGCTCAGGGTGCCGAGATTCAGTATCGAAATAGGTCACGCTCCTGTTGGGGTGGTGCCGTCGTTTTGAGGCTTAGCGGCGGTGTTCACCGGAGAAACGTTCGGCTTTTGAGCCTGAGTCGGATTATTTGGCTTTGGTCCGCGTTGCGGCCTACGTGGGCCACGGGGGCGTTGCTCTCGATTTGAAGATGGCGCGCCAGCATCTGTTTTTCCATCTCGCGCGACTTGTCCTTTACCCTCTTCTTGCGGACGGCGCCGACCGCCTTTGCGGCCACGCTTTTTGTTTCGTCCTTTTCCTGGGCCTTCACTGCGAGCAGGTCGTTTTGGCGCAGGAGTATAAAAGAACTCCGCGAGGTAATGCCGTTCTGCTTTTTGGACCGCTCCATTCGGGGCAGTCTTCCCTTCGTCAACCGCGAGTACGATGACGCGTTTGAGATTATCTGACTTGGCTTCAGCAACCTCAAGGGCGTGAAGAAAGTAAGTCAATTTATCGCCTTCAAGCTTAAGCGCCTCACCCAAGGCTTGAGGCAGCTCTTCAGCCGCCTTGCCGCCAGCGAGCAGCTCTTTTTTCTTACTCAGGGCGTTTTTAAGGGTAAAACCGTCAAATTCAGTGATCGTCTTCATAGAAAACTGGTTATCTAACATCTCGGTAAAAAGATCCAGCATTTCTAGAGGGTGGCTTTTGAAATCGAATCCACGATTAGCGAGAAGATGTGCTTGAAATGGCCTTGGCCATAGCGTGAGGTCATCGCCGTGATATACTCTTGCGGGTCAAACCGGCCTTCCTTCGAGTCGGCAAAATCAATCATCTCTTCCGCGATGATGAAAAGGCTTGTCAAAGGACTCATATGAGCCGCTCCCAAGCCCGCCGGAAACCCGTGCTGGTCAGGGCTCTCATGGTGTTGCGCGATAATAGTATCAAGATGAGCCGGCAGCCCCGCGATTTCTTGGACGATGGCGGCCGCATTGGTGGGATGCAACTTATAGCGGGCAATTTCTTTGTCATTGAACAAGACTCGACTCTTCTCAAGATCGCGCAGGGTGCGAATTCTAGCGAGCTTGGGGTCAGTCAAGGTAATGTCATGAATGAAAGCCGCAAGCGCCAGCTTGTGCCGAGTGATTTCAGAATCCCAGACCGCAAGAGTCGAAAGAGCGCAGGCAATGTGAGCAGTCATAATACTGTGGGTCGCAAGATACGATTCAGGCTCATTCGAAATCTTCTGCAAGTGCTGGGTGAGCCGAGGAAAAGACTGCATGGTCCTCAGGGCGAGCTCAACGCTTGCTTTGGCAAGGCTCATGGCATGCTTTGAAAAGCCCAATTTTTGCGAGATCACTTGCATGGCTTCATAGGCTTGCTTGCCGACTTCAAAGAATTCGTCATACGAAACCGCTTTATTGGCTGCGAGGCTGAAGATGTCGCGTGCGAATCTTTCTAGGAAGATATCGCAATCGGATTCATGAATATAAAGATGCTCGACCGATCTCTGTGAATAACGCGCAATGTCTTCAGGCGTCAGGCAATCGCCTTCACGCAAGAGCTTGACGTATTTATCGTCAGAAAGCTTGATGTAAACATCTGAGTGCAAAAGGTTTACGCGCAAGAGCGTTTGCGTTTTGATCTTGAAGTAAACAGGCTGAGTTTGCTTAAGCCGCAAAGAAGCGAGTTGTTTCGTTTGGTCACGTACCAATTCAATGAGTTTTTCGATGCGATACGGCTTTTGGATATAGCCCGATACGCCCAGGGCCGTGAGTTCGGGGTGATCCTCAAGCTCATCGCTAGTGGAGACGATGAAAGGGATGCCGGCGTGTTTGCTCTTGATGTGCCTTAAGACAAATTCCCCATTGGCTTGCGGCATGTTGTAGTCGCAAATCACACAAGCCAAAGACGGGTTGGAATCGACGAGCTCGATTCCTTGTTTTGCTGAGCTTGCCGCTAGAACTTCGGCGTTAAACGCCCTGGCCAGGGCGAAAGCGAGAATTTCTCGAACATTTTCTTCATCATCAATGATGAGGACTTTAGGTTTGTTCAAGCTGACCTCTTTTTAAGAGTGTACCGCCAGGACCTTGTACGAGCAATGTCGCCATGAGAATAAATCCGCTCCCAAAGAGTTCTCGTGTCTTCAGGGTCTCCTCTGGGAGCAGGCGCCCAAAGACGGCGGCAAAAACAGCCTGGAGACTTCAAAGACTATAGCTTGAAGTCGTGAGCGCTCAAAAATCGGTTCGTGGGTTTGCGCACTTCAGGGGTGGCGTAGCGAACCTTTGCTCGGTAGGTGCCTCGATGTGAGGGGTCGGCTTTCCAAGACATGGAAGACCTGAGATCTTCCAGTTCTACCTCTTGTCCGTTTGATTCCACTTTATACCAGCGAACCGAAAGGTCTTTGAGTTTTGGAGTGTAAAGTTGAACAGTTCGATTTTCACTCACATCCACTCGGTCAATCAGGTCGACTTTCTTCAAAAACCGAGTCCACATGTTTTCTTGATCAACGACGCAGAACTTCTTTTTCTTCATGTCTCGCATCAGGCAAGAGTCATGCGTTGGACGGTAGCCCACCATCCTTCCAGAGTCGTCAAAGGTCGCAAACGCCCCGATGCGGTCAGGCGTGAAGTCATAATTCTCAGGCAACGCGTAGACACGGGAAATCGCTAAGACGTTATTCCCATCGTTGGCGTTCTCGCTGTATACCATCTTGTGTTTTCCGGAAGGGACCCCCTTGAGCGGGCCTACTTGGAAGAAGCCCCGGTCGTCATGAAATTCGCCTTTGATCGGAATGCGGTTCCCATTGATGTGAAGGTGAACATCGTCTGGGCTACTCCAGCCGACCGAGCTGATCAGTGCATAGAAATAGGATCCTGCAGGGCCTGACGGGAAATTATAAGTCATCGTGTATGGCGAATCCTTCAACTCATGCCAAGCGTATTCCCCCTTGTGCATGCTGACGTCAAATGCTTCAATCGGCCCTTCGCTCCAGTGATCCCAATCGGTTCTTTTAGAGCGCGAAAAATTGGCGCCGCTATAGACTTGTCCGCCATCATATTCTTCGCCTACCTCCCCAAAGTTATGGCCGAGTTCATGGCGCAAGACGATATTTCCGCTTCGCACGGAACGCGTTGAGATGGCGTATCGACCTCCCAAGCCTCCGTAAAAATCGTCGTTGGCGATGACAATGGGATAGTCGGCGCCAGGCGCCAATGCAATCGCGCGTTCAAGCGCGTTGGTGTTTCCGGGTAAAATCGCGCGTTTTGAACCTTTAGGAGACCTGTACAGTTCAAAAACCGTATCCACACGCCTGCGGTCGCTAAGCCCAGATTCATTTGAAGGAACAAAGACCGCGTAGACATTGAAAAGCGGAAGATAGCTGGCAAAGGTTTGCCCGGTGAACATGTCTTTGGCCATGCGAGAGACGTCTGAAAAGAACTTTTCCTTTTCATCTTCGGTATAACCATCGCCCAAGAAGGTGAGGTTGATTCGGTTTGATGGGGGGCCTTGTTCGATGATGGTTTTCACTTCCGATCCTGGCCACTTTAATTTTCGAAGAAAACGTTCCGTTTTGTGAGCGTAAGAGATCAGTTGCTCAGGAAGTCTTTTTTCTGAATAAAGCACTTCCCGGTACATGACTTTGGAAGGCCGCGAATCTTCGCTCAAGATCAAAGGGATTGAGCGCAGCAATCGTGGGTTTTTTGCGGTGTTCCGCGGTATGTGGCGTACCGCGCGCACTTTTTTTTCATCTTTGTTCTCTAAGAACTGCACAATCCAGTCTGCTTGAGAGAAGCGCGGAGACAGAATTGAAGAAATGAGAAAACACATCCCTGAAAATGACGCGCGTTTTAGCCAAGTTCCCACCGTTTTCCCCCCGTTTAAGAACTTCCAATTGAGACTTTGCTAAAAACGCTAGCGCTCACAGAGGGCTCCGTCAATAAACTAAACTTCGTGGCAACAATCGGTGCACTAGCCACATCCAACAAAGTTGGTTAGAAAAAACCATAAACGAAGAGGGGTAAATGAAGATGTCTCAGACCGTACTGATCACAGGAGCAAGCAGCGGGGGAATAGGATTTGGATTTAGCGAGGCATTTTTGAAATCAGGAGCGACAGTCGTTGTGACGGCGCGCCATCCTGAAAAAGATGAGGGGATGCAGGGCTTAAAACGCGAGTATGGGAATCGGTACGCAGCGCGAACGCTTGATTTGACCGGTCAAAAAGTGGAATCCGAGCTAGACGCGATTGCGCGCGAGATGGGGCAGCTCGACATTCTCATCAACTGCGCGGGCGTGTATCCGAAGAGCGATGACAACCCGCTTGAACGTGCGAGTTTTGACGACTGGGCTTCGGCCTATCTCGTGAATGCGGTCGGGCCTGCAAGGGTGACTCGCGCTTTGTTGCCAGCGCTGCAGAAAGGTTCTGCGCCAAAGTTGATCAATATTACGAGCCTCATGGGTTCGATCGACGACAATGCCAGCGGGGGATATTACGCTTACCGCATGTCGAAGGCTGCACTGAATATGTTTAACAAATCTTTTTCGATCGATCACCCAGAGATCATCGCGGTCGTCTTGCATCCTGGTTGGGTCAAAACAAAGATGACTGGGCCAGAGGCTCCGACCACTGTTGAAGAGTCCGTGGGTGGGATGATGAAGGTGATCGAAAAACTAGGCAGGCAAGATTCCGGCCAGTTCTTTGATTTTGAAGGCGATGTGCTTCCCTGGTGAGCCGTCACGGATGGCCGCGGATGATCTCGAATTTGCGGACATGGCACCAGTCTTGGCCTACAAGGCTTGAGCCGCTTTCAATATGCTGATGGAACAGGGATGGGCGCCTGATTTGGTTTCGCAGTTCGACTTGTTTGCACAGCTCGAGGTGTTCGTGGGCCTCAGAGGTGGTTTCTACGAAAACATGCTCGCTAGATCCTAAACTCACTTGAGCCTTGCAGAGAAAACCAGTGAGCGCCGTATCGTCTACGGAAATAGGCACTGCTTCATAAACGGCATCGACTTGGACATGGAAAGCCACGGATCCCATATTGAGTTCAGGATAGTGTTTGTCTACGACTGACCACATCCGCTCACGAATCTTTTTCACTTCTTGCTCACACTGTCTTCTCATTTTTTCTTGAGATGCATCTCGCAGGGTCTTTAGCCATCCAAGGGTTATCGTCAGGTTTCGCGATGCTCTTACGAAGTGATTTTCTTCTGACTGCTCTATTGACTGCTCTATGTGAGCGAAGCCAGCGAGAAGGCAGGTGGCGCAAGAGAGAAGGGTCAGGTTTTTTAGAAATCGCATAAAATCCTCTATTGTGGCTGGCAATGAACCCATCCGCGCGCGGAAGGGGCAGGAAGGTTTGAGCCGTTAGGATCAGAAGCCCTGCGAACTTCGCACGGCGTATTCCAAAACACCTGTGCAACAGGCTCGGCAAGCGAAGAGTCGGAGTCAAAACGAATCCCGTAGTGAACCAAGGCAAGAAAGTTGCTTTCAATCTCAAGTTCTGTTGAGTCTTCGGCTTGCACGGCGACACCCTCGCGGGGAGTGCGGCGGTCGACATAGAGCAGGTAGCGATCATCAGTGCCTATGACTTCATTTGAGAAGATTTTTGTTTCAAGAGATTCTTCTCGGATGCGGATGCCGGCTCTTTTTTCAGGAGAACCTACGTTGAGCAAGACATTGTCTTCGATGCGGCTTTTGTGATCACAAGCGGCTTCAATTCCGCTTTGAGGAAAGAAAAGGCTCGTTTCCGTGGCGATCCGGTCCGTGAATTGAACGGTGTTCTTCTTTATATGCGCCTCTCGGAAGCACCGGATCCCGATTCCGATGAACCTGTGCCCGGGATCGGAAGCATACCGTGTGATGTAGATGCTGTTTTCCTCTACAAGAAGGTTGCTAGGGCCGCTATGGTCAAACTTGCGCCCTTCAAGGCTCAATCCGTGTCTGGTCTTGATCGTGTTTCCCAAGATCTTTCCGTCTTTCAAACATTCTACGCGCACTCCGGTGGCTTCAGTCAAATCCGTGCGATGCTCACCGATGGCAAGTCCCGCGACCTCAAGACCGTTGATCGTCTTTCCGCTGCAGACACGGTGGGGCGGAAGCGGCGGTTCAGTAAAGCGCGTTGGATGGTTTTCGATTCCATGCACGAATCCAAAGAGCCCGCCCGACTCGGGATCCGAGTTTCGAATTTTAATGTTCTGGCGGTGCGACACGAGCCTGAATGCCGCTGAGAAGAGTTTTGGTCCTGCTTGCGCGCGTATTGATGAGCCTTGTAAATCGATCTCTACGTCATCTGCGGCGACCTCAATCAAAGGCACCATGTTCGCGCGGAAAAATGGCGCATAGAGCTGCATATCGAAATTCATATCGCCTAAGAGACAATAGCTTCCGGGCGCATTGATCGCGTAAGGATGGCCTTGCCTCAGCGCTTGATCGATTGCCATGAATGAAATGGGTGTTGCGCCGTTGGGGCACGTTGACCTTTGGCTAAAGAGAGTTCGTAAATTCGCTTTGATGTCAGAGGCCCGCGGGTTCTTTCCTAAGCTTGTGCGCACACTCAAGCCCGAATGAGCCCACTCGTTTGAAAAGACGAAAATAACGATAAAAAGCCACGCGAACTTACCCCGGTTCAAGTCCATGGCCGTGAGCCCTACCATCTTGGGGCTGATGCGTCAAAGGCGCAGGTTTTTCCTTAACTTTTCGTTTCCAGCTGGTTTATTGACGAACTGACATGACAGAGCGACGCATAGCAGGACTCGACCTCGCACGCACGATTGCATTCTTCGGGATGCTGCTGGTTAACTTTCGTATCGCGATGGGAGCGTCTGAGGCAGGCCCAGGCGCGCTGGGTTGGGTTTTGCGAGCGCTGGAAGGGCATGCCGCCGCTATGTTTGTGGTGCTTGCGGGCGTTTCACTGACTCTCTTTTCGAAAGGTGCGCACCACAAGAAAGAGATTCGCAAGACACTCTTGAAGCGATCGGTGTTTCTCTTTCTTCTTGGACTTTTGAATACCACTATTTTTGATGCAGACATCCTTCATTACTACGGCATCTACATCGCTCTAGGTGTCATTTTTCTTTGGGCACCTGGGCGAATACTGGTGTTCGCAGCTTCTAGCTTTGCGTTGGCGTTTCCTGTTCTTCTCATGGCGTTCGACTACGAAAAGGGGTGGAACTGGGCGACGCTCACGTACCATGGATTCTGGACCAGTGACGGGTTTTTTAGGAACCTGTTTTTCAATGGATTTCATCCCGTCATTCCTTGGGTGTCTTTTCTATTGGCTGGGATGTGGCTTGGACGATTCGCTTTAAGCGATTCACGGGTGCGAAATAAAATGATTGCCCTTGGAGGCGGCCTTTTTTTATCTAGCGAGGCCGTGTCTCATTTATTGATAACCCTACTAAGCATGAAAACTCCGGCGCCGGATCTTGCTATTGTTGAGGCACTCGTGGGAACTGGTCCTATGCCACCAATGCCGGTTTACCTTATCTCTGCGTTTGGATTTTCTGTGGGCGTTATCGGTTTCTCGATACTGGTTGCGAAAAGGTTTTCGGGCACGCTCTGGCTCAAACCGTTCATTTTGTCAGGGCAACAAACGTTGACTCTGTACATTGCTCATATCGTGCTTGGAATGGGCTTGTTGGAAGCTTTGGGAAAGCTTGAAAATCAGACGTCCTCTTTCGCCATTGTTTCTTCGTGCGTTTTCTTCTCTATTTGCCTTTTATTTGTCGTCGTTTGGAGAAAATGGTTTCGAATGGGACCTTTTGAGTTGCTCATGCGAAAGTTGACCGGTTAGGCAGCGGAGTCGGCACAAGCAGAAACGCAAGACCGCCATACGAATGGATTCGCGCGAGTGACAGTACCTCGAAGTTCAAAAATTCATTGAGACTCAGACTCTGTCGTGGCGGGTAAAAGCCCGCGAGATTCTTCGGGCGAGAGGTTTTTGAAGTCGTATCGTTTTTGAAGCTCTTTTTGAGTTCTTGCTCTTTGCCAGAAGAAAAAGGTTTTACCGATCGAGTCTAGCAGGGGTGGCTTTTCGACAACCTCAGGAAACGATTCATGCAGTCGAGCCGTGAGTTCGAAAGCTTCAGCAGGAGACTTGAGTGAAGTCGCAAGGCGATAGACCAGTTCGTCTGAGGGAGGAGTCGCCAGACGTTGAATTGCGTTTAGAAGTATCGTCGATTGAACGCTCATGGTGCCGCGGTGGGTCA
>JBFMCE010000035.1:36718-37690 GCA_040754655.1 Bdellovibrionota bacterium
CGGCGCCAACTAGCCCACCTAAATAGCCAGGCATACTGCCCAGGGCTGCACCCACTGGACCCCCGACACAAAATCCTATGACGCCACCGGAAGCTGTGCCGTAGGAGATGCATTTTGTTAATGGAGCATCGTTGCGACGGTCGTTGAAGGAGAGTGCAAATGGCACACGATTCTGCTGCCGAAACTTTAGAGGGATGAATTTAAAAGCATCATCGGCAGTGTCGGCAACGGGCTCTTTGAAGTGGTCGCGCAGCAGGTCTTGTAAAATACCAAAAGTCTCTTCAGAGATCGGATACTTTGATTTTTTTGCAACAGCGTTTACCGCGTTGAGAAGGGCCGTGGTCGTTTCAGGAGGCGGCAGGGTCCCTTGAACCGCAGTCGCTGCATATTCAATAAAATCGGTAAGAGAAATTATTTCAGCACGCTCTTCAATCATTTTTAAACTGTCTGCTCGAAAGAGATGCGGCTTTGGCAGGCCGATTTCATCGACAAGACGGTGGATGCCTGCACTGTGAGTGGTCGCGGTAGTGGTGAGAGCTTGGCTCAGTGCTGGGTCATTGCCTTGCCTTAGGGCAAGTGCTTTTGCCTCAGGCGCGCCCGTAGTTCGAGCCGCTGCTTCTGCCAACTCGCTTGGGTGTTTGAGCTTGATGCCTCGGTGGTAGGGAAGGCCTTCAGTCTCGCGAATCGCATCGGGCAAGTCATCGGCAAGAGCCACCCAAAGGGTAAGTCGCCTTTCGTCGGGGCTCATGGCTTTCCAGTACGAAGAAAATGCGTTGAATTCAGCAGGTTCAAGATTGTATGCGCGCAGAAAAGCGATGTCGCTTGGCGCGGGCACTGGCATATTTAGAGCGCGTTGCAAAATTGACGTCATTTGAGGTGCCGTAGGCCGATCAGGCAACATCCGAATAAAGTTAGAGCCTTGTATGCGCTCGGTTTTCTTTCCTCTCGAATCTCCAATTTACGAAAGCCATG
>JBFMCE010000036.1:0-36875 GCA_040754655.1 Bdellovibrionota bacterium
TTTTTCGGAGCCGCATAATTTCAACCTGATTGAGCTTGCCGGAGGAAAATTCTCGTCGACTCGAATCGACATCGGAAGCCGGTCATTGAGCTTTGAGCGCCTGGCTTTTGTTTTGATGCTCATAGGTTTCGCGGTGAGGCTTCCAGTCGTTCCTCTGCACAGTTGGTTTCCGCACGTTCAAGCCGAAGCGCCGCCGGCGCTCGCTGTGATTTTGTCTGCCGTTTTCATCAAGACGGGCGCGTACGCGATCATTCGGGTGAACTATGCGTTATTTCCTCAGGCCGCATCTTGGGCCGCGGGAGCGTTGACCATCGCGGGCACCATCAACGTTATTTACGGCGCGATCTGCGCTTTGGGCCAACGCGATATCCGAAGGCTCATCGCTTATAGTTGCGTGAGCCACATGGGCTTTGTTTTACTGGGGCTTGGCATATTCTCTTCAACCGCGTTTCACGGGGCTCTGCTTCAGATGGTCTCGCACGGCATTTATGCGGGATTGTTGTTCTTCTTAGTAGGCATCTTGGGGAATCGGTCGGGCGAATTTCAGATCTCAAACGAGGATGGCTCGCTCAATTTCGGCGGCCTGGTGGTTCGCACGCCGATATTGACTGGGTTTTTCACTGTCGCCGTATTTTCGGCTCTCGGAGTGCCGGGCCTCGGAGCGTTCGCCTCAGAGGCGCTCGTTTTTCTGGGCGCGTTTCCTTATCACAGGGTTTTAACGTTGTTTGGGTTGCTTGGAGTGCTTCTTACGGCGGGTTATTTCTTGTGGATGTACCGAAGAGTGTTCCTGGGTCATACCTCGGATTCGACTGCGAAGATCACCGATCTTACGTTGAGAGAGCAAATTTTCCTGATTCCTTTGGTGGTTCTCTGCATTTTCGCAGGCACTTATCCTACCCCTTTGATCAATCTAGCGCGACCTACGATTGATCAGGTGCTTTCTTCGCTGAACGCCGATTCCGGGAGCAAATGACGATGCAATTCGAATTGAGCGAACTAGCGGCGATCAAACCTGAACTCTTCTTGTTTGCCACTGCCATCGCGGCTTTGATCTCGGATATTCGTTTTCAAAAGACTCGCCCGTACTTGGTGGTGGGGGTGGTGCTTTTAGGCATGGCCGCGGCTCTTGCCACGACGTTGGTTCAATTTTCCCCAGAAGCCAACCAGGTTTTCTCTCGCTCGCTGTTGATTGATCCGGTGTCTCAATTTTTCAAGGCCCTTTTGATTTTGACGGGCATGTTGTGCGTTTGTCTGGGATGGATTTCCCGGGAAATCCGCAAGGGCGAAAAGTCAGAGCTGCAGGTTTTGATCGTGCTCGGCACATTGGCGATGTGCATCATGTGTTCGGCGGTTCACTTCCTACTTCTCTTCATTGCCTATGAAGCTGCGAGCATGGCCTCAACGATATTGATCGCGTTCAAGAGAAAATCGCAGGCCTCAAGCGAGGCCGCGATCAAACTTTATCTGCACAGCGCTCTGACGTCGGTGTTTTTCGTCGTCGGAATCGTGATGCTCTACGGTCTCACTCATACTTTTAATATCTTAGACATTCGGGCTTCGTTGGCGAACATCACGAACGCCGCTCCTTATCTTTGGGTGGCTTTCGGCCTGATCTTCACCGCGGTCGCGGCAAAGATGATGGTGTTCCCATTTCATTCCTTGAGCCCTGATGTGGTTGAAGGAGCCCCTACCCCGGTTTCGGCATTCTTTTCAATCTCGAGCACGATTGCCGCCAGTGCATTCGCCCTTCGGCTTTGCATCCACGTCTTTAGCGTCAAGGGCGAGGGCGCTTGGGCTCCATTAACCGGATTTGATTGGCCACAAGTCATCGCGGGAGTCGCCGCGGTGACGATGACCGTGGGCAATCTTACTGCTATCCATCAGACAAATCTAAAGCGATTGATCGGGTATTCTGGAATTGCCCACGCAGGTTATATCCTAATGGGCGTCGCAGTACTGAATTTAGGCGGGCTTGCCGCCGTTCTCTTCTCGCTTGTGGTTTATGTCATCATGGCGCTTGGTGCGTTTTTCGTGATTCAGATGGTGACGGACCAAGCGAAGAGCGAAGAAACCTCGATTTTAAAAGGCTTGGTTTGGCGCAATCCTTTTGAAGGGGTGGCGCTTTGCATTTTTCTTCTCGGTCTCGCAGGATTGCCGCCGCTTGTGGGGTTCGTCGGGCGTTTTTACATCCTAGGCGTGGCCGTGAATGAGAAGTTGTACTGGCTCGCGATAGTGGCTGCTATCAATTGGGTGATCGGTCTTTCGTACTATCTTTTGCTGATTCGAAATATCTGCGCGCCGCGGGGCTCGGATTCCAATTCTTACTCAGCCATTGCCGCGGGTTCGGTCACGCAATTTGCGTTGAGCATTTTGTTGTTTCCGACGGTCGTCTTAGGAATTTATTGGGATCCCTTAATGAACTATATTACGCGGTTTTTAACTGAGATCTCGTGGTAATTAATATCTTTATTTTGTGCTACAAAATCACTATATCCTAATAAACAACTAGGTCATTGCCAGTTTTAAAACTTCCGCGTAATGCCAGACGCGCTCGCCTGTCTGGTGTTGAGGTAAATATGAGCAATTACATTCCAGTTTTAATTTTGATGGGAATTGGTGCAACGATAGCGGGTGTCGTTCTCGTCATCACGCACCTTCTGGGACCAAAGAACCCGAACATCAAGAAAATGAATGTGTACGAGTGTGGCGTTCCTCCCATTGGCGACGCCAGACGACGGGTTTCGGTGAAATTCTATTTGGTGGCGATTTTGTTTTTATTGTTCGACGTCGAGGGAGTTTTCTTCTTCCCATGGGCAGTGGCGTACAAGAAGTTTTTAGAGATCAACGCATTTATACTTTTCGAGATGTTCTTCTTTATCGCGATCCTTCTGGTGGGATATGTCTATATCCTAAAAAAGGGCGCGCTAGAGTGGGATTAGTCTCAATATAGAGGAGTTTATTAATGGCAAAAGATGGATCGCCAGAGTTCATGACGACGCGCTTGGACACGATCGTAAACTGGGCGCGCAAAAACTCGCTGTGGCCGTTGCCGTTTGGGACATCATGCTGCGGGATCGAGATGATGGCCGTTCTTTCAGCTGATTACGATATGGCGCGGTTCGGGGCGGAGGTGGTGCGTTTCTCCCCACGTCAAAGTGACCTTTTGATTTGTGCCGGCACGATCACCTTGAAAATGGCTCCGGTGCTCAAGAATATTTATGATCAAATGTCGGATCCAAAATGGGTGATGGCGTTCGGCGTATGCACGTCTTCCGGCGGAATTTACAACTCTTATAGCGTGTTGCAGGGAATCGATACGATCATTCCCGTCGATGTTTACATTCCTGGCTGTCCGCCAAGTCCCGAAGGAGTTCTTCATGGGCTCATCAAACTGCAGAAGAGAATCCAGAGCGGAGAATACAGCCACCGTGAACGCGCGCGGCATCAGGTGAAACAGCAATGAATATCCAGAACCAAGTTGAGGTCATTCAGAGCAAGTTAGGTTCGCGCGTTTCGAAGATAGAGTTTGATCGGGTGGGATGCCCAATTGTTTGGGCATCCCCTTCGAATGCGATCGAAGTGCTCAGGTTCCTCAGAGACGGCGAGGGGCTTGAGTATCAATTCATGGCGGATCTCACCGCTTATGACGATCAAGACTCGGATGAAGAGAGTCAAGGCAGGTTTGTGGTTGTTTATAATCTCTACTCGCCTGAGAATAAGACCCGAATCCGAGTGAAGGTTAGAGTCGCTGAAGATGCAGAGGTTCCGACGGCATGTTCTGTATGGGAAGCAGCCAACTGGGCCGAGCGTGAAGTGTACGACCTGTTCGGGATCAAGTTTTCTGGACATCCCGATCTGCGCCGAATCTTGCTCGATATCCGTTGGCAGGGGCATCCTTTGAGAAAGGACTACCCTTTGCGACGGTACCAATTGTTTAATGATCCTGAACAAATTCCCAAACAATTGCTTGAAGGTGAGCCTCATGGAAAGAACTGAAGTTAGGGAGAATCAAAGTTTAACGAATCAAGAAGATTCCGATGAGATCTACGAAGATGCGCGAATCTACATGAACATCGGTCCGTCGCATCCGGCGACACACGGAACCCTTCGCGTGATGGTGCGTCTTAATGGCGAGACGATCGAAAAATCCATTAGTGAAATGGGTTACCTCCACCGGGGCAAAGAGAAAATCGCGGAGAACACGACTTATCATAAGTTCATTCCCCACACCGATCGCATGAACTATTGCTCAGCGCTCAATAACAACGTCGTTTATACGATGGCCGTTGAGAAGGTGATGGGACTTGAAGTGCCCGAGCGCACAAAATACGTGCGTACGATCTGCTGCGAGCTTGCCCGTATCATCGATCATTTGATCTGCATCGGGATCAACGCGGTCGATCTCGGCGCGTTTTCTTTCTTTCTGTACGGCTTTCACCAACGCGAAGAAGCGTACACGATCATTGAAAAGCTCTGTGGAGCGCGTCTTACGACGAGTTATTCCAGGGTCGGGGGTTTAGGCTGGGCCCCTCCGGATGATTTCTTGCCCGCTTTGAAAGCGTGGATTGAGAAATTCGAGCCCGTCATTGATGAAATGGACAGGCTTCTCACCACGAACAAGATTTGGATGGATCGAACGATCGGGGTCGGCGCGTTCACAAAAGAACAAGCCATGGCCTTTTCATTCACGGGTCCATGCGCAAGAGCCAGCAATATCAACATCGATCTCAGGCGTGACCAACCGGAGCCTCTCTTAAAGTACGATGAGGTCGAGTTTGACGTTCCGCTCGGAAAGAATGGCGATGTGTACGACCGTTATCTTGTCCGCATGGAAGAAATCCGCCAGAGCGTGAAGATCTTGAAGCAGCTTGCGCAGAAATGCCCCACCGAGGGGCCTATTTGGGTTGAAGACAAACACGTTCGCATTCCCGAGAAGGATCGAACCTTCAACTCGATGGAAGCCTTGATCCATCATTTCAAGTTTTTCATGGAAGGCTTCAATGTTCCTGCGGGCGAGGCTTATACCGCGCTTGAAGGACCCAATGGCGAATTCGGTTTCTACGTGATCAGCCGTGGGGGGGCGAAACCTTGGCGGATGCGAGTGAGGGCGCCTTCGTTTTATCTGTACCAGTCGCTTGATCCGATGATCAAAGGACAGAAGATCGCCGACTTGGTCGCGTCGCTGGGCAGTATCAATATTATCGCTGGCGAGTTGGATAGGTGATTGAAATGGCTAAGAAACAGCTGTCTGAAGACTTTTACAAGGGAATCGAGAAACTCAAACCACGTTATCCTACGAATCAGGCGCTTTTGCTGCCAGCGCTTCATTTGGCGCAAAAAGAGTACGGTTGGATTTCTTCGGAGCTGATGGATGAGGTTGCCGCAGCGATCGACATCCCTCCCCCAGTGGTGCGCGAAGTGATCACCTTTTATACGATGTACAACCTGAAACCGGTCGGGAAATACCATATGCAGGTGTGCACCAATATTTCTTGCGCGCTCATGGGCGCCGAAGATCTCTTGCACCATTGCGAGAAGAAATTTGCGATCGAGGCAGGGGAAACTACGCGGGATGGCCGATTCACGATCACTGAGGTTGAATGCCTGGGCGCGTGCGGAACCGCTCCTTGCGTTCAAATCAATGATGATTATCACGAGAACTTAAACAAAGAGCGCTTGGACAAGGTTTTAGCAGAGCTTCCATAAGGGTGAGAGTGATTCAATGTCAGAACTTATAGTCTCAAAGTTTTTTTATAATAAAGAAGCGGCTCCCCTCGAATACTACCGCAAACACGGCGGTTACGAGGCGCTCAAAAAAGCGCTTTCAATGAAGCCTGAAGACATCATCGCCGAGGTGAAGAAGTCAAATTTGAGGGGACGGGGCGGCGCGGGCTTTCCTACGGGGATGAAGTGGGGCTTCATTCCGAAGGAATCAAAGGTTCCAAAGTACCTTGTTTGCAATGCAGACGAATCAGAGCCCGGCACGTTCAAAGATCGCGCGATCATCACCTACTCTCCTCATATGATGATTGAGGGAATGATCATCGGGTCATTGGCCATAGGTGCCGAGACTTCTTATATTTACATCCGCGGCGAGTACGTCAGGGAGGCCGAGTACCTCGAGAAGGCCCTTGAAGAAGCCTATGATGCCGGGCTCTTGGGAAAGAACATCTTGGGCTCTGGCTTCAAACACAATATGTACGTTCACCGCGGCGCTGGTGCTTACATCTGTGGTGAAGAGACGGGATTATTGAATAGCCTTGAAGGCAAGCGCGGCGAGCCTCGGGTGAAACCCCCGTTTCCCGCGATCAAAGGTGCGTTTGGCGGCCCGACGATCGTGAATAACGTGGAAACTCTGGCCAATATTCCGGCGATCCTCAATAAGGGTGGCGAGTGGTTCGCGAAACTTGGCAAGCTCCCCAATAGCGGCGGCACAAGGCTTTACTGCGTGAGCGGCCACGTCAATAAGCCGGGCTTGTACGAGTTTCCGTGCGCTTCAGTCACCTTGCGTGAATTGATCTATGATCATTGCGGAGGGATTCGAAACAATCGCAAACTCAAGGCCGTGATCCCTGGCGGTTCTTCGGCACCTGTTCTTTTGCCGCATGAAATCGATATTCCGTTGGATATCGACCCGATGGCTAAGGCCGGTTCGATGTTGGGATCGGCGGGCGTGATTGTCATCGACGATACATGGTGCGCCGTGAAAGCGATCAAACGCATCACCCATTTTTATGCGCACGAGTCTTGCGGTCAGTGCACGCCTTGTCGTGAGGGTTGCCGCTGGATGGAAGATGTCCTCCATCGCATTGAAGACGGTCATGGCAAGGCATCAGACATGGATTTATTGTTGAACGTGGCTGACAACATTAACGGCAAGACTCTTTGCGCCCTTGGCGACGCGGCTGCGGGTCCGGTGATGAGTTTTGTTAAAAAATTCAGGCAGGAATTTGAAGATCATATCAAAGGTGGAAAATGCCCAAGTGCATAATCGACGGTAAAGAATACGAGTTCAAACCAGGCGAGACGATTATTCAGGTCGCGGATCGGAACAATATCGATATCCCGCGGTTTTGCTATCATCCAGCCTTGACGGTGGTCGCTCAGTGCCGCATGTGCGCGGTCGAAGTTGAAAAGATGCCGAAAATGCAAACGGCATGCTCGACCCCCGCCGCCGACGGGATGGTTGTTCACACGGCATCAGAAAAGGTGAAGAGCATGCGAGCTTCAGTGATGGAGTTCACGTTGATCAATCACCCGCTGGATTGCCCCATCTGCGATGAAGCCGGCGAGTGTACGTTGCAAGATTACAGCTATGGTTATGGCGCGCCGGATTCTCGTTACGAGGAAGAGCGCCGTACTTTCATCGACCTTGATATGGGACCCGTGATCAAGAAGAACATGAACCGCTGCATTCACTGCACGCGTTGCATTCGCTTCTGCGATGAAGTGGGTGGTTTTCGCGAGATGGTGGCTTTGAAGCGCGGCAACTGGACTGAGATCACGACCGTTGATGGCAAGCCCCTTGAGACAGAGTATGCGGGCAATTTGGCGGATATTTGTCCCACTGGGTCGTTAACGCTCAAGGATTTCAGATTTAAGAAGAGATCATGGTTTCTTACGCGGGCGAAATCAATTTGCGAAGGATGTTCACAAGGTTGCAATATCGAAGTGCATCACGAGAACAACACGGTCTTTCGACTTACGCCGCGAGAAAACATGGACATCAACAAATGGTGGCTTTGCGATGAGGGGCGTTTCAACATCAAGTACATCCACTCACCCACGCGGGTTGTAGAGCCCGCGGTTCGCCAAGACAAAACGCTTACCCTTTCAGACTGGTATAGCGCGGTTGCTGAGGCGAAAGAGAAAGTTCACGGAAAAACCCTGGTTCTCGTGGCGACGGATCTCACCCTTGAAGAGATGAAGGCGATCCAAGAGTTCGCCTCGTCGAAACTCAACGGAGCCGCGATCTATCATTTCGGAACGGAGGGGCACACCAAAGCATCTGACGACAAGCCAGAAGACAATATCCTTCGCCGAACCAATAAAACCAGTAACCTTCATGGCGCGGAGAAGCTGGGCCTTAAGGGTTGGGACGGACAAGGCAAATTCGATTCCGCGATCGTCTTCAGGGGCGGCAGGGCGCAACTTCCAACGGATCTGAATAAATATGTCAGCGGTTCAATCGTTGGCGTCGGGGTTTTTCATGAAGAGACAGTCGATGGGTATTCGGTCATTTTGCCCGGGCTTTCGTATGTCGAAAAATCGGGAACTGTGGTGAACTGGCAGGGCAAAGAACAAAAGTTTCGCAAAGCGCTTGAGCCGATCGGCCAATCGCGTAGCTTGGTCGACGTGTTCGCCCTTTGGAGTTGATGAATGGATAATCTAGATTGGATCGTGATGGGCGCGAAGATCGCGCTTGTAGTCGTGGTGATGCTGCAAGTCGTTCCCATGATGGTTTGGATTGAGCGCAGGGGTTCTGCTTTGATGCAGAATCGTTTGGGCCCCAACCGCGTTGGTCCATTGGGTTTGCTTCAATCTTTGGCCGATGTGATCAAATTCATCATGAAAGAGGATTTTGTCCCGTCGCATGTCGAGAAGTTCTACTTCTTGCTTGCTCCGGTGGCGGTATTGATACCAGCCTTCATGACATTCGCGGTGGTCCCGTTTGGCGGCGACATCACCATCGGCGATCGCGTTTACCATCTGCAGATCACGGACCTGAATGTCGGCCTTCTTTATATTTTCTCGATCGCATCACTTGGCGTGTACGGCATCATCATGGCTGGCTGGTCTTCAAACAATAAATATTCGTTGTTGGGAAGCCTTCGCAGTTCGGCTCAAATGATCAGTTATGAGTTAGCGCTGGGCTTGAGCGTCATCGGCATCATCATGACATTCGAAAGCGTGAACCTGCGCGACATCGTCGTGGGGCAAAGCCAGGCGCTTCTTCCTTACGTGCCGAAATGGGGCGTGATCGTTCAACCCATCGGGTTTTTGATTTTCTTGACTGCGATTTTCGCCGAAACCAATCGCCTCCCCTTCGATTTGCCCGAGGGTGAGAGCGAGATCGTGGCGGGATATCACACAGAATACGGCGCCATGAAATTCGCGCTCTTCTTCATGGCCGAGTACCTGAACATGCTCACGGGCTCGGCTTTGGCGGCTACTCTCTATTTTGGCGGCTATCTCTTGTTGCCGGGCATGGATCTTTTGATCTCGCCGCTTGCTGGTTTGATCGGGAACTTGAGCGCCGTGCCTAATCCTGAGGAATGGGCGCGAGTCGCATTGGAAGTGCTCTCATTCACGCTCAAGGTAGGCTTTTTCATGTGGTTCTTTGTCTGGGTTCGTTGGACGTTACCACGCTTTCGTTATGATCAGCTGATGCAGATTGGCTGGAAAATACTTCTTCCGTTGTCGTTGGCGAATATCGTGGTGACGGCGGTGCTTATTTACTTAAAGGTGATCTAAAAATGTTGGTTCAGAAAAAAGTCGGCTTACTCAATAAGCTCTACTTCGTCGATATCGCAAAGGGACTTTTGATCACGATGAAGAACCTTTTGTTCGCAAAAAAGGTGACGATCCAATATCCCGAAGAACGCAGGCAATACTCGGATCGTTACCGGGGCCTTCATTACATCAAAGCGGTCAACGGCGTTGAGAACTGCACGGCATGCATGCTTTGTCCGACGGTGTGCCCGGCCGAGTGCATTCATATCGAAGCTGGTGAGCGCGAAGACAAAGAGAAGTATCCCGTGACCTTTGAGATCGATATCTTGCGTTGTTGTTATTGCGGGTTTTGCGAAGAAGCTTGTCCTAAAGATGCGATCAAGCTTAGCAATATCTATGAGATGGCGGTTTTTGATCGCAAAGAAGGCATTTACGACAAGAACAACCTGCTCATTCAGCGAGGCAATAAATAATGGAATTACCTACTGGCGCCACTGACATTTTCTTTTACATCTTTTCCACCCTAGGCGTTTTGTTCGCTCTCGGCGTGGTTCTGAATAAGAACCCGATCGCCAGCGCATTCAGCTTAGTGGTGGTCTTCTTCTGCGTTGCCGCTAACTACGCTTTGATGCACGCGCATTTCATCGCGGCGATCCAAATCCTGGTCTATGCGGGTGCGATCATGGTCTTGTTCGTATTCGTGATCATGCTCTTGAACGCCGACATCAAGAACCTAGACCTTGGAAAGAGCAAGCTCTTCCAAGGAGGATCGGCAGTGCTTTGCGCCGCGCTTTTGGCGATGTTCGTCTGGGCTGCAAAAAACGGAACGACTGCCGTCACCAAAGGAGAGCTGAGCTCAGAGAAAATTGAAAGCCTTGGCGGCAACGTGCAAGTGCTCTCGATGATCATGTTCTCAGACTACGTCTTGCCCTTTGAATTGACGTCGATTTTGTTGCTTGTGGGCATCGTCGGTTCCGTGGCGCTGGCGAAGCGGAAGCTGGAGCAAAAACAATGACTACCACCACTTCCCTGGTTTTTGCGATGTGTTTGTTTTTCATCGGGTTGTTTGGCGTGCTCGCGCGTCGAAACATCTTGATCATCATGATGTCCATTGAACTCATGCTCAATGCGGCTAACGTCGCTTTCGTGGCGTTCGCCAAGGACTTGCAAGATGCGGGCGGTCAGTTGGCGGTGTTTTTCATCATTACAGTGGCTGCGGCTGAGGCTGCGGTTGGTTTGGGTTTGTTGATCGCGCTCTTCCGCAACTTGAAGTCGGTGAGCACAGAAGACATTCAATTGCTTAAAGAATAGGCCGCCAGAATGCGGCACTGGGAGTAATCACTATGTTGGGTTTGATCCTCGCTTTCCCCTTGATCGGGTTCCTGATTAACGGGATTTTTGGAAGCAAGTTGTCAGCCAAGACGGCTGGGATAATAGCGTCGAGCGCGATCTTCGGTTCATTCGTGCTTACGGCCGCTTCCTTCATTCAACTGAGCGGGCTTGACGAATCTAGCCGCGCCATCGAACAAACGCTCTTTCAATGGATCACAGTCGATACTTTTTCTCTCCCCTTCCTGCTGCGATTTGATCCCCTGACCGCGATCATGTGTTCGGTCGTAACCGGCGTGGGTTTCTTGATTCATGTCTATTCGATCGGGTACATGTCTCACGACCGCACTCCGCCGAAATTCTTCGCTTATCTGAATCTTTTCAGTTTTGCGATGTTGGCTTTGGTGCTTGGCGGAAATTTACCCATACTCTTTCTTGGATGGGAAGGCGTCGGGTTGTGCTCGTATTTGCTGATCGGCTATTGGTACGAAGACAATGAAAAGGCTTCTGCCGGTAAAAAAGCATTCGTCGTAAACCGCATCGGCGACCTTGGCTTTCTTATTGGTATCTTCACCCTGTACGGGATGTTTGGAACTCTTGATTTCGCCCAGTTGAAACAAGGTGTCGCGGCATCCGCGGGAAATCTTGACATCGGATTGCTGACCTTGGCGACCGCATGCTTGTTCGTCGGCGCAATGGGTAAATCCGCTCAGATTCCTCTCTATGTTTGGCTGCCCGACGCGATGGCAGGCCCTACGCCCGTAAGCGCGCTCATCCACGCGGCCACGATGGTGACCGCTGGCGTGTATATGATCGTGCGCTTGAACTTCATTTTCGTCCTGACCCCAGACACGATGATGCTAGTCAGCGGTATCGGAGCGCTTACGGCTTTGTTTGCAGCCACCATCGCGATCACTCAGCGCGACATCAAGAAGGTCTTGGCTTACTCTACGGTCAGTCAATTGGGTTACATGTTCGTGGCGGTGGGCGTAGGCGCTTTCGCCGCTGGCGTATTTCATTTGGTGACCCATGCTTTTTTCAAAGCCCTGCTGTTCTTGGGTTCGGGGAGCGTCATTCACGGCATGCACGAAGAGCAAGACATCATGAAGATGGGCGGGCTGCGAAAGTACATGCCAAAGACGTTTGCGACTTTTGCGATCGGAACGTTAGCGATCGCCGGGTTTCCGCTGCTTTCAGGTTTTTTCAGCAAGGACGAGATCTTATACAGCGCGTTTTCTTCTCATATGGGTCTAGCGGGCCCCGCGCTGTGGGCGGTCTGCACGGTGACGGCTCTATTGACAGCGTTCTATATGACAAGGCTGACTTGCGTCACCTTTTTTGGAGAGCCGCGTTTTAACCCGAAAACCTTGGGCTCTAATCCGGGTCATGCACATGCCTCGCATGCTCATGACGATCATGATCATGGACACGGGCGCGGTCATGACGATGATCATGGCCACGGCCATGCAAAGCCCGGAGTTCATGAATCACCAAACGTGATGGTAATTCCGCTCATCGTGTTGGCTGTGCTTTCAATCATCGGCGGATTCATTGGTTTGCCAGGACACTCTTGGTTGGCGCACTGGCTTGGTCCCGTGGTTGGCGAGCATTCAGGCGAACATGGGTCGATGGCTTATCTCATCATGGCGATTTCAGTCGTTGTGTCTTTCGTAGGGATGGGCGTTGGATATTTCTTTTACGTGAAGCGGCCCGAGGTTCCTAAGAAGGTTCAGCAAAACTTTGGTTTTGTTCACAAGGTTTTGTTCAATAAATATTACATCGATGAGTTGTATAACTTCACCATCGTTCAACCCTTGAAGAAAGTTGCGCAAGTCTGTTGGATGTACTTTGACGTGCTCGTTGTTGACGGAACTGTATTGGCTGTCGCTAGGCTATCGAAGTTCGCTGGTGAAGTGTCACGCCTCATGCAGACGGGCGCGATTCAAGTGTATGCGGTGTTTATTCTTATCGGATTGTTAGCCACAGTGGGGTACCTGCTCTATGGAACTATTCACTAATCATATCGTATCGTTGGTCGTATTCGGACCAGCCCTGCTTGCGCTTGGCTTGCTGTTCTTGCCTGACAAGACGCCGCAGCAAAAACACATCGTCAAGAGCGCAGCCCTCGGAATCTCGCTTCTTGTCTTCTTTATTTCGTGTTTTCTCTATGCTTGGTTCGATGCGAGTCAGCCGGGTTTTCAGTTCGTCGAAAATCGCGGTTGGATCGAAGCTTTCGGCATCTCTTATTCGCTGGGCGTCGATGGAATAAGCCTGGTGTTGATCTTGCTGACGACCTTCCTCACCCCGATCGCGCTTTTGGGTTCATGGAACGCGATAGAAGAAAAATTAAAGACTTATCTTTTCCTGATCTTAGTCCTTGAGACTGGAATGCTAGGCGCTTTCGTCGCCCTAGACATCATCCTTTTCTATGTCTTCTGGGAAGCGATGCTCATCCCAATGTACTTGTTGATCGGGGTTTGGGGAGGCAAAGACCGGATTTATGCCTCGATGAAGTTCTTCGTTTACACATTGGTCGGCTCTCTTTTGATGCTTGTCGCGATCTTTTATTTGATGAGCATGCACAAGATGCAGCTTGGCAACTACTCGGCCGCTTTGCTCGATCTTTATCGGGTCAAGGTTCCGTTTGATGGATTGTGGAGCGCGCAGACGCTTCTTTTCCTCGCCTTTGCATTGGCGTTTGCGATCAAGGTGCCTTTGTTTCCCTTGCATACGTGGCTTCCCGACGCTCACGTTCAAGCTCCGACCGCGGGCTCGGTCATTCTCGCGGGAGTGCTCTTGAAGCTTGGGGGCTATGGATTCATTCGGTTTGCCTTCCCGCTTTTTCCTCAGGCAATGCAATTTGTCGCCCCAGTCTTCATGTGCCTAGGCGTAGTTGCCATCGTGTATGGCGCATGGGTGGCCATGGTTCAACCGGATATCAAGAAGCTTGTGGCGTATTCTTCGGTGAGCCATATGGGGTTTGTGATTTTAGGCTTGTTTTCCCTGAACTCACTGGCTGTGAGCGGTTCCGTATATCAAATGCTCAACCACGGGATCTCGACCGGCGGTTTGTTCTTGATCGTTGGAATGCTTTACGAGCGTCGCCATACGCGTGAGATCGAAGAGTTTGGCGGAATCACGCGGATCATGCCGATTTTCGCGGTGATTTTCATGATCGTGACGCTTTCAAGCATCGCATTGCCAGGCACCAATGGTTTTGTCGGTGAGTTCTTGATTTTGATGGGCGCTTACCAGACCAACAAGGTGCTGGCTGTTGTAGCTGGCACGGGCGTCATTTTCGGCGCGGTTTACATGCTTTGGATGTTCCAACGCGTGATGTTCGGGCCGGTAAAGAATAACGAGAACAAGCATCTCAAAGATCTCTCACTGAGAGAGATCTGCGTCATGGCGCCCATTATCGCGGCCATCTTCATCATGGGAATTTTTCCCAACATTTTCTTGTCGAAGATGGATGCCTCGATCAAGGCGTTCTTGAGCCAAGTGAAAGTTTAATGGTTTCTCGGAAGGAATAAACGATGGATCAGTTGATCAAACCCCAGAATTTGACTTTGAGCCGCGAACAGCTGGCGATGATGATGCCCTATTTGATCTTGGCGGTCGGGGCGATGGCTACTTTGCTGGTTGGCGTGATGAAGAGCGTGCGTAGCAACCTGGTCGTTGCGGGTTTGAGCTTGATCACGGTCGCTGCGGCGATTTTATCGGTGGTTTCGGTTTGGGGCGAACCAAGCATGACGCTCTTCAACGGGATGCTTGCGGCCGATGCCTACTCGAATTTGTTCAATGTGCTCTTGTTGGGCACGACCGGTTTGGTTCTGCTTTCTTCTTATTCCTACCTTGAAAAAGAAGGCATCCATTACGCGGAATACTATAGCTTGGGCCTGTTTTCATGCTTGGGCATGATGCTTCTCGCGTCTTCGCTGGATCTGGTGGTTTTGTTCATCGCCCTTGAGACGATGTCGATCGGCGTTTACGTGCTCGTTGGTTTTAGGCGGGCGGATGTGCGTTCGAATGAAGCGGCTTTGAAGTACTTTGTCTTAGGCAGCGCGGCGTCGGCGATCATGCTCTTTGGCATTGCCCTGATGTACGGCGCGACAGGTACCATGAACATTCATCAAATCATCACTCTCGTGACAAGTGCGGCTGGAATCGAAAACACCCTCTTTTTACTGGGAACGACTCTCGTGATCGCGGGTTTCTTGTTCAAAGTCGCCACGGTGCCCTTTCACATGTGGATGCCCGATGTCTATGAAGGCGCTCCGACCAGCGTTACGAACTTCATGACGACGGCGCTTAAGGCAGCGGCTTTCGCTTCGTTCATGCGTGTCTTCATGAGCCTGGGATTTGCACAGGGACTGACCTCGAAGTTGAATATGGGCATTCATGATGTGCTTTGGGTCATCGCCGTGGCCACCATGTTCTTGGGCAATGTCATTGCCCTCACCCAGCAGAACATCAAGCGGATGCTTGCTTACTCTTCCATCGCCCACAGT
Organism: Bdellovibrionota bacterium; assembly: GCA_040754655.1. Taxonomy (GTDB): domain Bacteria; phylum Bdellovibrionota; class UBA1018; order UBA1018; family UBA923; genus JBFMCE01. Next base: position 15,294 of record JBFMCE010000036.1, read on the forward strand.
GGATACATCATCGTGGGTTTTTTGGCAGGCGGGCGGTCAGAGTACGGGTTCACCTCAGTCGTGGTCTACTTGATCGCTTATGTGGTCATGAACCTCGGCGCTTTCGCGATTGTTTCACTTTTGGGTGAACGCGGCGATCGCAACACCGATGTTCAAGATTACGCTGGTCTTGGTTTTAAGAATCCGGCTTTGGGTTTTGCCATGGCGGTTTTCATGTTCTCGATGGCCGGCATTCCTCCGACTTTGGGTTTTGCGGGCAAATACCTCATCTTCAGTTCGGCCGTTCAAGCAGGAGAAATCACTCTCGCAGTACTTGCCGTGCTTTGCAGCGCAATTTCCGCGTACTATTACCTTCGAGTCATCGTGTACATGTACATGAAAGAGCCTATGCGAGAGAGAAAGGTCGAGTACGCCTATTCGACTTCCTTAGTGATCTTGGCCGCGACGATCGCGACGTTGCAGTTTGGGATTTTCCCATCCGCGCTCATCGAAGCCGCCAAGAAGGCGGCGACTCTTTGAGGCATTCCTAATTGAATCTTGACTTGACCAAGTGAGACCTTAATATAGGCCTTAGTGGGCAAGGGGATCTACGACGAAGAGTTGTATTTATTTTTCCGCAGAAGCTGTCTGAGCTTGCAGCGGCAGTTCGTCGAGAGGCTCGATGTCTCGCGGATGCCGCGAGTCTTCCTCCACGGCAATCCACATGTGGATAATTTCGCGAAAACGGAATTTGGCGAGGCCATGATCGACTTTGATCGTTCGCGCCACGGTCCGTACGCTTGGGATCTGGTGAGGTTCATGAGCTCGCTCGCGCTAAGGCAAGCAGAACCGGATTCAAAGTTTCTTCATAAAAATGTTGTGAGCGCGTTGTCAGAAGGATACCAGGAAGGTTTCGAAAAACCTGATTCAGTTTCAAAGGCGGCGCCCGAGCTTCTCTCTCACGAAAGGCCAGCGCCCCATGAGACTTCGATGCGCGCTTATCTTGCCGCAAACCACCGTTGGGCGAAGAAGATGCGCAAGAACCCGATTTTCACCTCGCACCCCACTGTAAGGTCGTTGATTCAACTTTACTTCCGAGGGCGAAATGAACCTGATTTTGAATCGCGATTCACGATCGAAGAAGCAGGCATTGCGTCAGGCACCCTGGGAAAACCGCGTGTTCTAGTGGTGCTTGCTCCGAAAGACCTGAAATCCGACAAGATCCTGCTTGATATCAAAGAAGTCTACGAGGATCCTGATACTGAATACTTCTTCAATCCTTACGTGCATCATGGCCTTCGCATGATCGAGGCTTCTTATCTTCACGCCCCTGGATTTGAGCAACGATTGGGATTTTTGACGTGGCGTGACCGTCAATACTGGGCGCGCAGGGTTCCGTGCTTCAAAGCGAAGCTTAAAGGCGCCTTGCCCCCCTCGAAACAAAGGGATTTGGCCTTATCCGTAGGGTTGCAACTAGGGCGCGCCCATCGCAGATCTTTGCGAGAAACCAAACCCAAGGAACTCTTGCGCCATCTTAAAGATTCTCTCGCCGATTTCTTGTCTGCCAGCAAGAAGCTCAACAAAGAACTTATTCAAAGCTGGAATCAACAAAGAGAGCTCGACAAGAAATCCAAATCCTCAAAGCAAGAATCCCATCGAGAAATGCCGTTATCGCGATGACGACGATGAGTTCCGAAATTCTTCTCTTTTTCACCTCGACGGCGACGTCAGCGGTATCGGCGACGTTGGGAATGGCGGGGGGCCTTATTTTGCTCAGCGTGCTCACGATGCTCGTGGGCACTCGCGATGCTATTCCCCTTCATGGATTCGCTCAGTTTTGCAGCAATGGCGGGCGGCTATTTTACCTCTGGCGTCATATCGAGTGGAAGATCGCCGCGCGGTTTTCGCTCTTGGTGATTCCCGGCGGGTTCTTGGGCATAAAGACCGCGAATGTTCTGAACGTCAATGGCGTGCAGCTCATTGTGGCGGTCGTGATCTTGTGGTTCATTCATGGACCGCGGCTCAAGGCGGTCCGTACGCCTAAACCTAATTTTTTCATATGGCTGGGGTTCATCTCGAGCTTCGCGGGCATGATCGCGGGCGCCACCGGGCCGATGATCATCCCCTTTTTCATGAATTTGGGGTTAGAAAAGAAAAAACTCATCGGAACAAAGGCTTTTTGCCAGAGCCTGATCCATTTCATAAAAATCCCGGCGTTTGTTTTCTTCGGCAATTTCAACTTCGCCGCGAACAGCCGTCTTCTTGCGCTGTTCGCAGTGTCGTCATTCTTAGGCGCTTGGATAGGCACCAAGATCATCGATCGCATGTCGGTGAATCTTTATGAGAAGATCATCAAGTGGACCGTCACCTTGATGGCGCTCAGGATGGTAAGCCAAGCCGGTTGGGCGTTGCTCCACCATTGATGCTCACGATCGTATTGAGATGCGCGCTTCTGTAGAGACGCGTGAGTCGCTCATGAATGCCCAGGTTCTCAGAATCGTTCGTTGGTTTTCGTTGTCGGTAAGTTCCATCCGAAAGCAAGTCCCAGGTCTGTCGTTTATCCGAGAGCAAAAGTTGCAAGAACTCCCAGAGTTGGCCTTTTAAATTCGGGTCTTCGACGGGAGCGATGGCTTCCACCCGGCCTTGCAAGTTTCTTTGCATCCAGTCGGCCGACCCAATGAGGAAAGTCCCGTCGCTGTATTTTGAATGGCCATGTTGGAAGAAGAAAATCCGCGAGTGCTCGAGGAAACGGCCGATCACTGAGATGACTCGGATGTTTTCGCTAAGGCCCCGCACGCCTGCGCGTAAGCAGCAAAAGCCTCGCACGATCAGATCGATTTGCACCTTGGCTTGCGACGCGCGATAAAGCTCTTCGATGATTTCTCGGTCTTCAAGACCATTCATTTTGGCGATGATCCTGGCGGGCTTGCCTTTGGCTGCCTGAGCAGCCTCATATCGAATGAGCTCAATGAACTTCTGTTTCATTTGAATGGGCGCCACGATCAATTGGTTGTAGTTTCGATTGAGAGACCTGCCCGTGAGGTAATGGAAGAGGTTCACAAGATCCGCGGTGAACTCGGGCTTGGTCGTGAATAGACCGAAGTCGGTGTATATCTTCGAGGTGGTCGCGTTATAGTTCCCTGTACCGACGTGAGCGTAACTTCGAACCTCATCTCCTTCCTGGCGAACGACGAGAGTGACCTTGCAGTGGGTCTTGAATCCTACGATCCCATAGACCACGTGCACCCCGGCCTTTTCAAGCGACCTTGCCACCTGAATATTCTGTTCTTCATCGAACCGGGCTTTGAGTTCGACAAGGCATACGACTTGTTTGCCTGATTCAGCCGCCTGAATGAGAAGCGGGATGAAAGGGCTGTCGGCGCCTGTTCGGTAAAGAACCATTTTGATCGCCAGCACCTTCGGATCAGCCGCTGCTTGCGCAACGAAGCGTTCGACGCTCTGTTTGAAGCTTTCATAAGGATGATGGACAAGCAGGTCTTGCGACCGAATGACGTCAAAGATCGAGGTTTCATCGTCGATGAGCGAATTGGAGACCACTGGAACCCAAGGACGAAACTTGAGGTCGCGGTGGGGAATCTCCCAGATCGGGCTCAGCGTCGAGAAGTCGATGTTTGCGCGATGTTCATAAACGTCGTTGTCAGAGAGTTGCAGCTCCCTTTTCAAAAATGAAACAAGATTTTGGCTTTTGCATGCTCCATATTCAAGGCGCACGACATTCGCGAACTTCCTCTCGCGCAATTCCTTGGCCATCATCTCAAGCAGGTCTTCGGCGTCTTCTTCGTCACGGTCGATATCGGCGTTTCGTGTGATGCGAAATTGAAGGGTGTCTAAGATCTCCATGCCCGGAAAAAGCCGGCCCAAGAATCGTTTGATGAGTTCAGACATGTGAACAAACCGAAATTCGTTTCTAGAGGAAGGCTCTGATTTCAGGCGTATCCACGCCGGATAGCTGCTGGGAATTTTGATGCGGGCGAAGAGATCTTCATTGCCGCGAAGATTTACCGGTCCCAGGTCTTGCTGGGGTTGCCTTAATATGACGCCTAAAGATGAAGACAGGTTTGAGAGGAATGGAAAGGGATGCCCGGGATCGACGGCAAGAGGAGTGAGAACCGGAAAGAGTTTCTTATCAAAATAGCTCTCAAGATATTCTTGATCTTCAGTTCGAAGGTCCGACCAGTCGAGTAGAAGTATCCCCTGCTTCTCAAGCGCCGGCGAGATCTCGGTCGCCCAAGACTGTTCTTGGGCTTCAAGCATGGGCAAAAGGACCTGGCGAATCTCGTTCAGGATATCTGTAGGAGCCGGACGCAAACGATCAAGGCCTTCGATGCCGAAAGCTTGTTGGCGTTTGAAACCGCCAACCCTCTTCATGAAAAACTCATCGAGGTTCGTCGTGAAAATTTGAGTGAACTTCACCCTTTCTAGAAGAGGGTTTCTTTCATCAAGGGCCTCGTTCAAGACTCTTTCATTAAAACGAAGCCAGCTGATTTCTCGGTTGTAATACCTGTCAGAGACCATTCAATTCCACCAACCTTTTGAAGGTATAGAGATATCAAATGTTCCCGTGATTCACAAAAGCAGAGAAAGACGCGATGGGTCTAGGGCCTGTGTTTTATTGCGCCGCATAAACATAAACTGTTCAGTAAGCAGTAGCTGGCTTAACAGAACCCCCCTTCCCATGTTTGACGATCAGATCGAGATGCAGATAAGCCTTTTGACGATCTTCCTTGAACGAAACGAACGTACTGAACAGGAGAAAAAATGTTAAAGCGCTCTTTTATTAAATATTTTCTATTGATATCAATACTTGCATCTAACGCCGCATTTGCAATGATGCCCCCTCGCGCAAAAAAAGACATCGCCCCCACTCATGCATTTGAAGCTGAGTTCGAGAAGCTCTACGACCAAAATCGAAAAGGACTCAATGTTTTCTATCGTGAAGGGCGAGCCGTGCAACTTGAGGGCGCCGCCAGTCACGAAGCGGTAGCGGAGTATCTGAAACAGTATAACCTCACTCCTCTTCCACTTGGCAATGGCCTTACACCGGTTCTTGTAGGCATCAACGTAATGACGGATGTCATTGGTTGCGGCTGCCCCAGCGAATTCTCTGAGGCGTGGATCGCCTATTTCACTGTTGAAGGGCACCCTCATAAAGAGGCTCTGAGCCCTGCTGCGATAAGCGCTACCTTTAGCCATGTGATTACAGACAATCCAATTCGCCAAGGCGTCATGGCCGCGAAATATGGAACTTCTTCCTCTAAGGCTTCTCGCATCTTGGTTTCAAAAAACCTTGATTCTGTAGTTATCTATGATGCCGTAGGTCGTGAGATTTTGAGTGCAAGCCTTGGCAAGCACAACAAGCTCACCCAAAAAACTGAAAGAGAAGAAAGCGATGTCATCGCAAGATCTTTGGGCGTAGGCACCTTAAAACCGGTTTTCTATCATCTCAAAAGCGACAAGATGAGAGAAGCAGTGGCTTTTGTTTCGCCAGATGCGGCGAGACAAGCGCAAGCGGCGAACCCAGAGGCAGGTCCCATCAAGCATGACAATTACAAGGCGAATGATAAAACCGAGATGGGCGGTTATCTTAAAAAAATTGCTTTCATACCCTTGAGATGGTCGGCCTCGAATCAATTCAAGACAGTGATGTCACCGGCGCTTCCATTAGAGAAGTAAGGACTGTTTCGATTTGAGCGGCTCTGAGTATCTTGACTCCGAGCCGCTCAAGTCTTTTTCCATCGACGATCCTTCAAATTCGATTTGCAGTTTGAACCTAGGAAAATTTTTCCTCGGTCCCCGCCCATAAGTGTTTTCGTGCGACCTCTATTTTTGCCCCATCTCATGCTTCGGCGTATCATTAAGAATAGATAGAACTGGAATAACCTCTCAAATGGAACAACGCTTTTACAAGGTTCGTTTATCGAGCGGAAGGGTGCTTGGTCCCCTTGATCTTGCTCGAGTAAAACGTTTCATTGCTCAAAACGTCATCACTGGCGCTGAGACCGTGAGGCTTTATCCGACAGGCGAATGGAAAGACGTCAATGGTTATCCTGAAATAGCTGACCTCTTGCTGCAAAAGCTAGAGAACCGGCTTGAGATCGAGCCCTTCCCTGAAAAAGTGGATCTCGATGATAAAGTTGAGGTTTCCGGGGAAGAAATCGTTGCTCTCGAAAAACCTAATGCCCTGCCTCCTCCTCCCGTTCCCTCGGATGAGGTCCCTAGTCTGCCAGATGCGACTTCTAATCCTTCTCAAATTACTCCGGAGCTAGAGCTCGCAGTGGTTCCTGATGATACTAAACCAGATCCAGACAAGACCTTGGTGCTCGCCGCCAGCGAAGATGACAAGACGGTGATGTACACGCCTGAAGATGAAGAGAGGGCCTTTCGAAAACCCGAAGAGCGAGCCGTGGCACAGGTTGAATTGGGGCAATTGGCGCGCGATCTTAAATTGAATAACCCCGATCAAGTCGAATCGAACCGCGTGGATCCCGCGATTGCAAACGAGAAAACCCAGGTGCTTTCTCTCGCGCCTGATCCGCAAAATCAAAAACAGAATTCGGAGGCACCTCTCAAAAAGAAAAAACGCTTGAGTTTTTCAGGGCTCCCGCTGCGGCAAAAAGCCTTTATTGCGGTAGGAATCTCGGCTGCTCTTTTGCTCTTATTCAGCCCTGAAACCACTGAGCGGCCGAAACTTGAACCACCTTTTCAAGTGGAAATGCCGATAGCCCAAACACCAGATCCGCAGAAGAGCGAGAGTCATTTCCTGGAGGGGTTGAAAGTCTACAATCAAGATACGGTCGATGGGTACAAAGAAGCTTCAAAGCTGTTCAGAAAGGCGGCTTCGCTTGACCCAAACAACGTGCGGGCTCTTTGTTTTCTGGCCAGCAGCTACATGAACTTGATCGATGTGGCCAGGCGAGATGAGAATTACTTCAACGTGATCACGCGTCTGATCGAGCTTGAGCGCGCCAAGGGTTTGGATCTGGCTGAAACAGTGCTTGCAGATGTTGAGCTCTATCACATCCTCGGAAATCCCGACGCTGCGATCAACCGCATCGTAGAGTTTTCAAAGAGCCATCAATTCGGCCCTGAGATGTTCTATTATCTTTCACTGAGTTTTTACTACAAGGCGCAATACCCGGAAGCGCTGAAGTACTTGAATAATATCGAAGCCTCCCACTACTTCAGCCCCAAGATCAACTATCTCTACGGATTGATCTATCAGAGCACGGGTCAGAATGAAGACGCCATCAAGTCATTCCGGGAAGTCGTAGCGAAAAGTCCAAAACACGTCAAAGCGAGAGCGAAGCTCGTGGAACTGCTTTTCAGCAAAGACAATCTGACTGAGGCGAATAAACATGCGGATTTCATTCTTCAAAACGTGAACCTCGCTTCGAAGGCTGAGCTTGCCCTGGTTTACTATTACCATGCAAGAATGCACCTTGTCGCCGGGCGCGAACAAGAAGCCTTGGATGAGCTCGAGCTTGCCCACAAGTACAACCCTGACAGCAGCGATACTTTGCTTGAACTTTACACGTTGAAGGCCAGGATGGGCGCTAAAGTCAAAGAAGCGCAGAGCAAAGCGAAAATGTTTCACCTCTTGGCTCAGGGAGAACGCGCCCTTAAAGAGGGCAAACTTGAAACGGCGCTTGCCCATTTCCTGGGTGCGCGAGACCTGCAATACAGTGATCCCACTCCCTTGCTGAAGCTTGCCGAGGTCTTTAGGCGCAAGGGTGATTTGCAGTCAGCCAAAATCAATTATGCCAAGGCCGTGAAGCTCGTGCCCAGGCGCGTTGAGATTTATCCCAAATACATCCGCATCTTGATCGATGCTTATGAATTTGAAGAAGCGTCAAACGTTCTCAAGGCCTTTAAAGGCTTGAACCCCGCGGTCTCTCAGGTTGATCGATTGCAGGGAGATTTTTATTTCAAACAAGAGAAGCTTCAAGAGGCGCACGCATATTACAAGCGCGCTCTTTCTGCGACAAACGTTGATTCTTCGATCTACGTCGCTTATGCGAGCCTCATGTTTAAAGGTTCTAATTTTCGGGATGCCGCGTTTTACTACGGCCTCGCGCGCAGGTTTGATCCGTACAATGTGGAAGCGGTTGTCGGCACGGGCAAAGCGCTTGCTGAGATCGAGGGTCTTGAGCGCGGAGTCGAATACGTGCAAACCTTGGTTTCACAGTCTCCCAATAAAGCCGCCCTATTGAACGGCATTGCAGAGATTTACGTGCAAAAAGGCGACTACGCCTCGGCCGTGAAGTACGCGAAGAACGCGCTAACCGTTGATTCAGGCCTCGCTATTGCGCACAAAACCCGAGGAGACGCGCTCGCCGCTCAAGACAAGTATAAGGAAGCGCTTGATGCCTACCTGACCTATACCAATCTCGCTCCACTTGATCCAACGGGCCACATCGAAAGATACAAGCTCTTCTTAAAGAAGCTTGACCTCAAATCTGGCAAAGACGCGATTTTCACGGTGATCGAAAATTTCCCCAAATATCCCGGCGTTTATTACATGTTGGGAGAACTTTATCGCATAGGACAAGATTACAAGTCGGCTATTGAAGCGGCACAGGTCGAAATCAAGAACAACCCCACCTATGAAGATGCCTACATTTTAGCGGGTAAATCTTATAACCTCATGGGCGATTATCGAAACGCGATCGATGCCTTGAATCGCGCCCTCAAACTCAATCCCCTGAAGGTTCAAGCGCTTATTCAAGCAGGATTTGCAAATCACATGTTAAAGACATATGCTGCCGCTCAGTCGATGCTTGAACGTGCCTTGGCGCTGGATCAAGGTAATCCTGAGATACACAAGCGCCTCGGAGTGCTCTATCACGACTTGGAAAACCGAGACAAAGCGAAGCAGCATTTTAGGGCGTATCTTGACCTCTACCCCGACGCTCCGGACCGCGCTGAAATCGAACGCTATCTTGGTGGATGATCTCGCGTAAGGAGACCTGTAAAGATGCTCGATTCGAAGTATTTTGGCGAAAAAATCGATGTACTGGTTTCGGCTTTGAACAAACGCCGTTCCGACACTTCTCTGGTGGATGAGATAAAGGCGCGAGCTGAGAAACGGCGCAAAGCCATCTCCGAGGTAGAGCAACTCAAGGCCAAACGCAACCAGGCCTCAGCCGAGATCGCTGCCGCGAAGAAATCAGGGCAGAACGTTGATGCTCGAGTGGCCGAGATGAAGGGTGTCTCAGACCATATCAAGAGGCTCGATCAAGAGCTTGCGCAGATTGAGGAAGATTTCAAGAATCTAGCTCTCTCTCTTCCCAATATTCCCCACGCCAGTGTGCCAACGGGCAGGGATTCGAATGAGAATCAAGAAGTCAGGCGTTGGGGTGAGTCCAAGAAGTTTTCTTTTGAACCCAAAGACCATGTCGACGTGGGCACAGCACTTGGCATCTTGGATCTCGAGAGGGCAACTAAGATCACAGGTGCGAGATTCTCGTTGCTCAAAGGTTGGGGTGCCCGTTTAGAAAGAGCATTGATGAACTTCATGCTCGATATTCATACAAAGGAACACGGGTATACTGAGCTCTGGGTGCCTTTCATGGTGAATCGTGAGTCGGCCACCGGTACTGGTAGTTTGCCTAAATTTGAAGCTGACCTGTTTCGTGTGGCAGGTGCCGATTATTTTTTGATTCCTACGGCCGAGGTACCGGTAACCAACTACGCGCGTGACGAGATTTTAGAGGCGAAAGACCTTCCCGTGAAAATGACAGCCTATACGCCTTGCTTTAGAAGCGAGGCAGGCTCTTACGGAAAAGACACTAGAGGCCTGATTCGCCAGCACCAGTTCGATAAGGTCGAGATCGTGAAATATTCGCATCCGGATACGTCTTATGAGGAACATGAAAAGCTTGTTCGCGACGCCGAGGTGGTTTTGCAACGTCTTGAGCTTCCGTACAGAGTCATGAACCTTTGCTCTGGCGATCTTAGCTTTGGGGCAGCCAAGTGCTACGACATCGAGGTTTGGCTTCCCAGCCAAAAAGCCTATCGTGAAATCTCATCGTGCAGTAATTTCGAGGATTTTCAGGCCAGGCGGGCGAACATCAAGTTTCGGGCGAGCCCTACCGATAAACCTCGATTTGTGCATACTTTGAACGGCTCTGGGCTTGCCATAGGCCGCACCTGGCTTGCGATTTTAGAGAACTTTCAGCAAGAAGACGGCTCGGTGCAGGTTCCGAAGGCTTTGGTACCCTATCTCGGGGTAGACGTTTTAACTTCGGCATAGTATGACCGGGATACGCCATTTATTATATGGAGCTACCTTAAAGAAGCCGCTCATTCTTTAGGAACAGATTTTTTTCTCTCATTTGCGGAGAGGTGTCTGAGCGGTTGAAAGAGCCGGTCTTGAAAACCGGTGATCTCGCAAGGGATCCGTGAGTTCGAATCTCACCCTCTCCGCCATAAATTAAAAAGGCCGAGTCCCGAACAGGGGTTCGGCCTTTTTAATTTATGGCGGAGAGGGTGGTCGATGAGAACTCAGCTTCATGAACCGAGGGCGAGCAATCCTCGCTTCTGTGAACCCAATCTTTATGCAGGAATAAAAGGGTTTCCCGACGGCATGCTTTCTAATTGGCAGTGTTTACAAGCGTTAGCATTTGGATGGGCATTTGACTGTTCAAAGAGCATAGATCAATTATAAAGATAGGAAACGGTTTCGCGTTGAGGGGTTTTAAATTGAACTACCTTGAATATGATTACAATTTCATATCTTCCTTAAAGAAAGTGAAAATTATATTTTTGATTGTTGCGATGGAGTCAGAAGAGAAAGCGATTCTGGGAGAGGGCACCTTCTCTGAAAAGACATTGGGAAAAAGAATCAAAATTAGGGTCAAAGAACTCAAGACAGCAAATCGTAAAATTATCATAGGTAGATCTGGTGTCGGTTTGGTCAACGCGGGCATTTTATTAAACTTAGCAGCTGAAAGCTATCCCTTAGACGCGGTAGTGCTTTTGGGGGTTGGAGGGGCGCTGGATGAAAGACTGCAACCTGGAGACACCGTTGTTTCCAACAAGATTATCCAGCATGACTCAATATCTAGCCATGAAGATGGCGATCATCTTATTGCTCCCGGAGAATTGACTTTGTCGGCTCCACAAAATGAGCAGGTTGATCCGGTTATGAGATGTGATGAAAAATTAAAAAACTGGATCAAAAGCTTGTTACTCCCATCAACTGGAAAAGTCTATGAAGGCACCATTTTATCTGGGAGTGAATTTGTAGCAAATTCTCTGAGAAAAAAAGATCTCAGGAAGCTAGATAAAGATGCGCTTCTGGTTGATATGGAGTCGGCAGCGTTGGCTCAAATTGCTCGAAAATTGAAATTACCGTTTGTAGCGGCGAAAACGGTGGCTGACAGAGCAAATCCAAAAAAATCCATTTCCGAAGATTATAAAGCATTTCTTTCAGCTGCATCTGAACACGGAAGGCATGTGATCAGAGGATTAAAGTGATGAAACTGATGTTTGCGGCGAATCAGCCATTCGAAAACCGATTTTCGGCGACGGCGCCGGAAATCGAAACTAAACAAGTAAAAAGAAAGACATAGCGATGGAAAAATGGTCTCGGCCCACTCTCGAATAGTCAGGCGAAATCACGCAAAATCACGGGACCTGTAAGCAATCGAAGGCAAAAGCAGCTCGTCAGCCCATCAAAAGAAAATGCAATGTGAATGTCTTGCACAGCTGAAGCATTGAACTGATCTCTTCTTTCAGTGGATTTACCCGAATTTACGCAGCCTAAATAGATTCCTTGACAACTGTTTCCTAGTAAACTATTATTGAGCTACTAGGAGATGGCATGGCGAAAAAGCAAAAACTCGAGGCGAGCAGACTCACTGAGCACATCGGCTATTGGATGAGGCTCGTCTCAAATAACGTCTCCCATTCGTTTGCCCGCAAACTTGAAGCGAGTGGAGTTACTGTCGCCGAATGGGTCATTTTGCGGGAAATGTACAGTGGCGATGACACCACCTCGCCGAGTGCGATCGCCGAGTTGACTGGGCTCACCCGTGGCGCGGTTTCAAAGCTCATTACCCGCCTTCTCGAAAAAGGCTTGGTCAGCCGCAAAGAATCTTCGAATGACCGCCGTTATCAAGACATTGAGTTAACGACCAAGGGCGCTTCGCTTGTGCCGAAACTCGCAGTGCTCGCCGATCAAAATGACAGCGAGTTTTTTTCGTGTCTCAATAAGACCGAGCGCTCTCAATTGAAGGCGCTTTTGCAAAAGTTGGCAGAGCATTTCCAAATTAAAACGGTACCTACCGAATGAGAGGAGAAAACGAATGAACGAGTTAGTTGTAAAACCTTTGCTTGAGAAGTCGCTTGCGCGGCAGATCACTTTTCCGGAAATCCTTTCAATACTCGCCAAAGAAGGGGTTGAGTCTTACCACGTAGATTTTCTGAGAAATGAGTGCCGCTATTACTCAAAAGACGGCGGATCTCTCGCTTTGTCCGTTTCTTTCGAACATGACGGAGTGGCGCCAGATTTCTCACAGGAAAATTTAGAATCAATCAACCAAAGGGTGCAGGCAGGTCTTGCGACTTTCGCAGACTTTGTCAAAGAAGGCTGCGCAGCCGGATGCGCGTACTACATCGTCTATATCAATGGCAGAAAGGTCCGCTATTTCGGAAGAAATGGGGACGAACATATTCAACATTTCCCAAACCCAAAGTAGGAGCATTCCATGCAAAAAATATCGCGCTCTAAAATCAAAACCGTCGACATTCAAGCCCCCGTGGAAAAGGTCTTCGCTTTTCTCGCTGATCCGATGAATTGGCCACGATATGCCGTGGTGAACCTGCGCTCAGTGACTCCGGGCAAGAATGATTGGTACAAAGCGGTCACGAAATTCGGCGAGGGCGAGCTTAAGATTACGCCAATCAAGGAGTTCGGACTGTTAGATCACATTTGGAAAGATCCCCAAGCCACGTGGACAGTGTACTCGCGCGTCGTTCCGAATGGCGACGGCGCCACCGTATCGATGACGCTCTTTCAACCGCCGATCATGAATGATGCGCAATTCGATCAGGCCATGCTTGAAATGGATATCGAGATGGCGAAGCTGAAAGAAATTCTAGAGCACTAGCGGCGGCGAATGATTGAATCCCCAGGTTCCATCATCGAAAACATTTCCTTAGCTTCATTAACTACAAAAAATCGTCGACGTCTTATTCAGACACGTCTCCTCATGTGTTTGGGTCAAAGGGGCTTAAGGGGTTTCGAAGTAATGCACCTAAGGTTGACGTGTTCTTCCGAGCACTATGTTTAGCGGAGCATCTTCTGAAAAGGCTGGCACTCTCGCAGGAAAAGCGCAGGATGGACCAGCGCTTCGGGTCCATACGAGATATTCCGGAGCAAAGAGGCTAAAGTCATCGAGTGTCGCTGCTTTCACGGTAATGATTTCCGGAAGGTCTGTTATCTGAGAAAAGACGTGGCTGCCGCATTCTTTGCAGAAGTTCCGCATCACTGTCGAGCCATCATCTGATCTCGTTGTACAAAAGGCCAAACCCTCTGGTGAACATTCAAACGTAACTATATAGAGCACTAACAAGGGACCGCCGTATGCTCCACCGGATCTTTGACATTGACGGCAGTAACAGACGCCTTGAGAAATCGGTGGCTGCGAGATTTTGTAGCGCACTTTCTCGCATAAACATCCTCCAGAAATTGAAATCATATAGTGCCTTCCATTTTCTCGTGCAGCTTTTGAACTGCCGTTAAGCCCTCAAGATAAGAATCAACTGAAAACGTCGTTATTCGTGTATTAAAACCTCTCATTTTATTATGAAGGTCTTGAATTTCTTGCCGCAATTCCTGCTTTGCAATTTCAATCTCAATTTTATTGGCACAGGTCGCCAGCTCTCCCGTGATGTCGCCGTCAATGGCTTCGCGATTGTGAGTTGTCAACACATTGAAAATCCGTCCCATGCGCTGGCCCAATAACAAAACTTCTCGTATGGCACCAAACTCCAAAAAATCTATTCGTTCGCATGCCATCAAGTCCATCATCCCCACCATGATCATCCCCATGTTGTGATGAGCGTAAAGACGATTTTCCAAGATGTTCTTCATGTGAGGATTACTCATCACAAGAGAGCTATACTGATTTGCCGAATAGAACTGCTTCAGGTCAAAATCGAGAATTTCTCTTAAAGTTCGATAGTGTGGTTGGCGAATAAGAATATCTTCCAATTCCGTGAACAGCGATTTGGCAAACTCTACGACATGGTGATCACGGGGATTCAAGCTTCTGACTGAATCACGCCTACCAAAGTTCAATTGATATAGAATCTCCAGTAAATGGGGATTGTTCTGTGTGGGGCGATCAGCGAAATCATCATAAAGCGTAATTAAAGTACCCAAACAAACTTTTGCTCGCAAAAGCTCAGAAAACTTGGCCTCGGAGACAAAACTTAGAGTAATCGCGGTATAGCCCTTGACGAGAAACTCACTGAACAAAGCAGGTTTCCGGTAAGGAGCGATTTCCGCCATATTTTGTTCGATCGTATTCAACATATGCCGGTCTTTTAGTGCACTCATGGCTGCGCCGCAGTACTTTCTGACACTGTTTGGCGTCGCTTGAAAAATATGGGAAGCAGTGACTTTGCATGAGCCGTAATGAGAGCCTCGATCTCCGGCGGAGACGAGTGAGCCGGTCGCATCTCGTAACGTTCACAAAGCTTCCGGAGAACCAATGTCGCTTCTAGTTTCGCCAGAGCAGCTCCGATACAAACCCTTGGTCCGCCACCAAATGGAATGAATGAGAAAGGATGTTTAACTTCATTTAGAAAACGATCCGCGATAAATTCATCTGGATTGTCGAAGTATTCGGGATGGCGCTGGATATGCCGAACGCTCAAAAACACCTGCGAACTTTTCGGAATTTTCAAACCACCTAAAATGTCATCTTGATTGCTTTCTCTGGGTAAAAAATAGGCTGATGGATAAAGCCTCAATGCCTCTTTGTAAGTCGATTGAACAAAGACCGATTTTTTCAGGCTCTCGTAGCAGAGTTTAGGCATGCGCTCTGCCTCTAGGGCTATTTGTCTTTGAGCTGACTCATGAGCTGCTACAAGAAACGTCGCAAAGATGAGTGAGGAGGCCGTGGTGTCATAGCCAGCAAACATAAATGCTTTTAACTGGTCACGAATAAAGGCTTTCTCTTCACCCTTGGCCGTCATTGCCTTCAAAAGAGAAGGCTCCTCATCGTATAAAACTTCTTCGGCGATTTGATCTAATTCCGAATGAATCGTATTGAGAGAACGTCTCTTTGCGAGAGAAAAAGGGCACTCTGCAATGCTTCTGAGACTCTCTCCCGCTTTTCGATTCAAATCCACGAAGGCTGTATTGAGTTTATCGGACTCAGAAATGAGATCGTGATTCAGTATAAATACGCCAGCTGTTCTCAATACAATTCGAGTTAAGTGGGGTACTAGATCAAAGGCTTCTTGTTTCTCGGTAGATTGATCGATTGCAGGGAATATCTCTTTGACAAACGAATCGACCCTCTCGACAAGACGATCCATTCCAGCCGTATTCATGAGCTTTGCGCTCGTTTTACGGACTCTCAAGGCTTCCTCGCCTTTGAGTTGAATAAGGCCTTGCGGACCAGACAATGCCTTTATCTTTTTAAGAACAAGAGAGCTTTTATCGTACTTGTGCCTTTGGTCTTGCAAAATATGCTGGGCATGCCTGGGATCGTAGCAAAAGAAGAAACGCCGAAATCCCAGGTTCAAAGCCACCGGCGTCGAGGTGTTCTCTGGCTTGCATTCATCGAAAAATCCGTAGGGATCTTTTTGAAACGCTAATAGTTGGCCTACGGGATTCGTTCTCAGCAATCGTGTAAAAGGACATCGGGTTTTCTTGGTCGTTTTCATGAGATATTATTTAGAGCGGAAAACGATTGAAAATAAGTTCATTAAAGTTATATATTCATAACCAATGGATATAGATCGAGTTCGTTATTTCTGCGTTTTGGCCAAGACCGGATCAATAACCAAAGCCAGTGAGGTCCTGAAAATCTCCCAGCCTGCATTGTCAAAAGCCATAAAGCTCTTGGAAATTGAAACAGGACTTCATCTTACGGAAAGAGAAGGAAGAGGGTTGGTTCTCACCGAGGCTGGGATGCGATTCCTGCAAACAGCCGAGCCGTTACTGCATTCTTGGCTAACCTTAAGCAAAGACATTCAAAAACCAATGGTGAGAGAGCATTTTCGAGTGGGTTCATTTGAGGTGTTTACGACATATTTCTTGAGCGTGTTTTTGAAAAGCTACCCTTTCCGTTCCCTTGTCTTGCAAGAGTTTGTGCCAGGGCAACTGGAACAAGCCATTGCTCAAAGACGCACTGATGTGGGGATTAGTTACGTTCCCATCCCGACGCCCAAGGTTGTTTTCAAGGAAGCGACGAAGATCAGCATGGGAGTTTTTGGATTAAAGGGATCATTTGACGTTAAAGAGACCGACCCACCATTTGTGGTTCCGCTCGCTCCGCTTGAGGGAACGCCCTCAAAGGTTGTTGGACTCGATGGATGGCCAGATCATGAATTCCCCCGCAAGTTTGCTTATCGAGTGACCCTCATGCAATCTGCCATCGAAATTTGCAGCCAAGGCCTTGCACTGGCGTATTTACCGACGTTCGTAGTGGATTTGTACAATCAGAAAGCGACCCCAAAATACCAGCTCGTTCAATACCAATGCGCGATTCCTGAAAAACGACGCAGACAAAGCGTTTATATCATTCACCGCCAAGGTGAGAAGGAGGGCCCAGAAGTTCGGGCCATTGCTAAGGCACTTCGGTCGCTATAGAAATCATGATACGAATGTCGCAAGTTCCACGAGTTGCGCGGGTCTGATTTTAGCGATCTCTTGCCCAGTTTGACCGAGCTAATTTTTAACGGGCTGGCAAGATCTCGGTTAAGACTCGTCGAACGTTTCCGCCTAAGATCTTGTGGATGCGGGTTTCAGAGTATCCATGCTTTTTCATCGCGACTCTGAGGTTGTCGAACTTTCCGGCGTCTTCCAGCCCGACAGGACCATAGGGCATGCCATCAAAATCCGTTCCGATACCCACGTGATCTTCTCCAATCAACGAGATCACATGGTCTATATGAGGAAAGAGCCCGTCGAGGGCGGCCACTTCACCTGGCGGCGGTGTGTCCATGAAAACCGCCGCATTATTGTGAGCCTTTTCTTCTGGTGTGCTCCCTTGCCCGCTTTCATTGAGTTTCTTGATGATGTTTTCCATCCAAAGCCGCGTTGCCTCGCGGTTTTGATTAGGAAAAAAGGCCGGAAAGAAGGCCAATCCAAAAATCCCGCCTGATTCGCCAATGGCGCAAATCATGTCATCAGTGGCCAATCTTTCCGAATCAAAAACAGATCGGGCAAGAGAATGGGTGCAAAAGACGGGTTTTTTTGAAACCTTGGTGACATCTAAAAAGGTCTTTTCGGATGCGTGTGCGACGTCTACGATCATCCCGAGATCATTCATTAGATGAACGACGTCGTGGCCGAACGAACTTAGACCCCGTGTTTTTCCTTCATCGGTAGCTGAGCCTGCCCAATCTGTGCTTGCCGTATGCACCAGGGTCATGCGCCTCACGCCTTGGCGACGAAAATCCTCTAAAACCTTAAGGTCATTATTGATAGATTGCCCGCCTTCTATTCCTAGAATCGCTGTTATCTTTCCTTGTTTTACTGAATCAGTAAGATCGCCCGCATTTTCTGAAAGGTGTATCAGATCTCGGCATTCCTCTATTTCAGTACGGCATCGATCCAACATATATTGGGTTCGTTTTACGGCATCGCTCTCTTTGAAAATCGGATCCGACCACAGCGAATAGATGATGCCATTCACGTTTCCACGTTTCATTTTCGGAATATCCACGTGGGATACGGGATTATCGTTTCGAAAGCGAGCGTTCCTGTGTACTAATTTTAAAACGGCGTCGCAATGCAGGTCAAAAACGGGCGTATCCATCAAATAATTCCTCTGAAATCTCCCTCAAAAATCGATCAAGCGAGCGAGAAATTAAACTTTTCTGCGATCATCGAAAAATCTTTATCTTCGGTCAACAGCTGAAGCTCATGCCTGATACAAATGGCTGCAATCTGCAAATCGATGGTTGTGGAAGCAATTCCCTGTTTTCGCAGGGAGCGATAGAGTTTGGCGGCTTCAATGGCATCCTGAAATTCAAACGGCAAAAAATTCAACGCCTCCAATTTATCTACGTGGGCGGAAATATCCCTGTCATGCTTGAACCCTTGCAATACTTCTTGAATGATAACGGCTAAGGAATAAATGGGTTGGCCAGATTCAACAAGCTCAGAGAGGCGTTTCGTCTTATTTGTATTACGGCCTCCGAGATAATTGATCCAAACATTCGTATCAACAAAGACTTTCACCTAGAACGACCTTTTTTGTAATTATAGGACTCATCGAATTCCACTTTACCCGCAAGTTTAGAAATGCTTTGCCGTTTTTTCATGCGGATAAATTCTTCTAAAGCCAAATTGACCGCGTCTTTCTTTGAGGCAGCTCCAGAAAGTTTCATGGCTTCGTTAATCAATTCATCTTTGAGCGCAAGGTTAGTGGCCATATTAACTCCATTTCTACACAAATTATCACACAATGATATGTGTAAATCAATCCAAAACAAACCGCATTCTAAAGTGTTGAAATCAGTCAAAGGTTACACTTTTTTTAACTACGTCCGTGCTGACGTGGGATCAGGCGCAAAATGTCGAACTACTAAAATATTAGTAGACATCTACTAAATGGTTAGTAGTCTTGGTGTTCAAGAGGTCATCATGACGCCAAGAAAGAAAACAGACATTGAAAAACCCTTGACTGAGGTAGAGCTTGAGTTGATGCACGTCATCTGGGAGCTCGGTGATTGCACTGTGAAAGACGTCCAAACTCGTCTTGCAGAGGGCCGCGACTTAGCCTACACCTCGGTAGCCACGATCATGAAGATCTTAGAGCAGAAAGGTGTCCTGAAAAGCCGCAAAGAGGATCGCGCTCACACCTATCATGCCCTGATTTCACGAACCGAATATGAAACTACGAGCTTGCGTCATCTGGCCGATAACCTCTTTCATGGGGATCCCTCTTCAATGGTTATGAGGCTGCTCAGCGATACTAAACTTTCAAAAAACGAGCTCGCGGCCATTCGCAAGCTCATCAATGAAAGGATGAGTAAATGAGCGCCATAGAAATTGTCAAAACATACCTATTCATCAACGCTCTTTTGGCGACTTCTTGTATTTTATTCATGACCTTGCGCAGAGTCGCAACCGTGATGCGGCTGCGACCAACTCATCGACATTTGATTCGTGTAGGCCAATGGCTCATCGTTCTGTCTATAACCACGCCTTTTGTGCTTTCATTCACTCCGAAAGAAACTATTCGCCAAATCGAGCGCAATATTTTCCGGCCGCCCCTTGAGAGTAACGGATCCATTCCTAATCAGATACAGACGACGAGGCAGGGGCCTGTGCAGCTGGCTCCAACTAAAAACAAGGACGCCTTTCAACCGAGTCTGTTTGACAGGTTCATGTTTTGGTTAGAGTCAGGTGAGTCGACTAATTTTGCTAAGGGACTTCTTATGGTTCTGAGCATGGGTATCGTATTTTTCATTCTTCGATTTAGAAAGAATGTTGTTCGATTGCGCTCCATTTTAAAAGCTGCGACTCGCATTCGAGAGTTAGGAAAAGTGAAGGTCGTCGTATCAGATGCGATCACCGTTCCTTTCTCTGTGCGCTTTGGGCGGTCAAGCTGGGTGGTTCTGCCCACCGCACTTCTCGAAAGCGGAAATGACTTTCGGATGGCCTTGCGGCATGAACTCGAGCACCATCGTCAAAACGACACTTCGTGGGCGATCACTATTGAAGTTTTAATTTGTTTTTTCTTCCTGAATCCAGCCATGTTTTTTTGGAAGAGGGAAATCATAGAATTGCAGGAATTCGCATGTGACGAAGCTCTTGTTGGCCGTAAGAGCGTTTCGTCGCATGAATATGGAAGTTGCCTTGTGAGGGTAGCAGAGGCAGCGTTTGGATCTCGCAAAGAAAACCTTGGTACGACGTGCATGGCAGCAGTTTCTAGAAACCCTTTTTACTTCAAATCATTCTTAAGGAGGAGGATTGAAATGTTTACAAGCAATAGTAGTCTTCGTGCCCATCGGTTCATGGGAATCATCATTGGTATTGTCGCATCTGTCTCGTTGATGACATTGGCATTTGGTGCCGATAGGTCTCTGAGAAGTGACGAACGGAGTGAGGTTAACGCAGGGGAGGTTGTTGTCGATCTAGAGATACAGGAAATAGCTGACCGCGTCTTAGCGAAGGCGATTCGCAAAGAAAGAGCAAAATCGGGCTTTGCGATCGTTGCAGATCCCAATACCGGAAAGATCTTAGCCGTGGCCAACATCGATACGACAAAGAAACGGTCTGGGTATTGGTCGTTGAGCGAAGCGTATGAACCGGCATCCGTGATGAAGACGCTCGTGGCTGCTGCTGCGATTGAAAAAGGTCTGACCTCGTCCCACGAAAAGCACGGCTGCGAAAACAGCAATTATCGTTATGGTGATCGTGTTTATCACGACTGGAAGAAGACCGGATGGGACTTTTTGACCACTGAAGAGGCGATCGCATTTTCAAGTGATATCTGCACGATCAAAATTGGTGAAAAGATAGGGGCTGACAGAATCGCAGAAGCGCTTGAAGATTTTGGATTCGGTCCAAATGGAACGGCTAAAGATTTTCCTGCTGCACGGTCAGGACAATTGCCTCCTCCTGACGATGTCGGGCGCCCGAGGATTGTGCCTTATGCTTCGATGGGAGTCGGGTTCAATGTCACCCCAATCGAGATGATTCAAGCTTATGGCGCGATCGCAAATGGCGGCAATTTGATGGTTCCAAGAACAGCGAATACGCCTGACTCTGAGGTGCGAGTCATTCGTAGGGTTCTTTCACGAGAAAACGCTGAAAAGATGAAAGAGATTCTACGTCAGGTCACTCTTAAGGGAACCGCCAAGAAGTTCGCACAAAGCAAACTTTATACGACCGCGGGAAAAACAGCGACTTCACATTACCCTCGGCTCATGCCGTCTGACAGCCAGGCTGATTTTGGCGCCTTCATTGGTTTTGCCCCGGTTAAAGCCCCGCGGGTAGAGGTTTACGTCGGAATTCGCGATCCAGAAAGCGATACGGGGGCACACGGTGCCAACCATGCTGCGCCGGTATTTAAAGAGCTTGCTGAAGAAGTGTTGAAGCATTTGAAGGTCGAGCCGGATAAACCACAGTCATAGTTTGGTAAGATTTTAGGGACACTTTCCGGCGGATGTTGGAGAGCAAAAATTATTCATCATTATCTTGGCGAAATATCCATGAGCATGGCATTTTGAACAGATGCGACAAACGGGTTTCTTGGTTTTAATAGTATTTCTCTCGCCTTTTGCTGCTCGGGCTTCAGATTTTCCAAGAATTGACACAGATCTTAAGGAGTTTGACGCTAAGATCATACAGATGAAGGATGAATTTCAAAAGATCCCTTCAAAACC